>NZ_LZML01000042.1:0-22108 GCF_001665695.1 Nocardia sp. 852002-51101_SCH5132738
GGTCCGACAGCATCTTGGACGGGTCGATAGGCTGGACAGAGGTCATCGCGTGAACTTTCTTTCCTTCAAGTGACTTGCCGGTCTTTTGAAGGATCACGCGGTGACCACCCCCTATCCGGCTACGACACGCCCGCACTTTGCTGGCGTCCGGCCATACACCATCCTGCTGGACTCAACCTCTTGCCACAACGCTTCTCGCGATGCGCTCTGTCGAAGTCAGCGCGCAGCGATAGTCGGCCCTACCGGGGAGGTCGAGAAGCAGTGGCAGCGTAATAGGCTCGCGGCGTGTATGTGCCGTGCTCGGTATTCCGGCGAACCCCATTGGAGCGAGCCGACCAACAGCTGTCGTGGAACCGCGATGATCAGGCGTTCTTCGCTGCCGGCGCGTGTCATATCCTCGCCTACGCCTTCCTGGAGATCCACACCCGTGGGTGGAACCCGATCGGGCTGTGGCCCAGCAGCGCCGACAACCCGAGCCACGTGTACGCCTCGGACGGCACGTGGGCCTTCGATCACTGTGGATGGACACCGGAGCCCGAACTCCTGCTCGCCTCCCGCGCGGCAGAGCCGCACGCCGACTATCAACGGCGTCCGATCCTCATGGGTCTCGACGAGTTCTGCGCCAGGCACTACCACCGCACCCGGACCGAGTTCGCATGCGACCCGTGGCCTCGCGCGCACGATTACATTTCGCGATTCGCCGATTGTCGCTTCCGGTTGAAGACTGGATCTGGCACAGACTTCGTGATTGACCGGTTCGGGATGCGAAGGGGCGGTTGATAGTTCATCATGTCGCGGGTGTTCTACATCGACCGACACTATGTGCATCGGGCCTTTTTGAGGCCAGGCGACGCGCATGCGTCGCCGATCTGGAACACGTACATAAAGCCGCTGGTGGACCCATTCGTGGACGACAGCAACGAGCATCGGTACTGCGACGAGGACGAGTTCCATGAACTCATCTGGGAGACATGGTGTCAGGCCGGCGTCGACAACGATGTCACCATCGAGCACGAAAGCGAACTCTCTGAGGGGTCCTCAGCCGCGCGCGGCAGCCGCATCGACTTCCGCTTCTACTACGACGACTTGTACCGCGTCGGGGTGGAGGTCAAGGCCGCGGGCTGGTGGTCGTCGGAGCAGGTACAGGAACAGCTCGTGCGCTACGCCGAGACCGGCGAAGTCGATTCGGTGCTGCTGCTGACCTCCGATCCGGACATGGCCGAAATCGACTGGCCTCGTTATCTGGGGGTCTCGCTGTTCATCGTGCTGCTCACCGGACGTCGAGGTCTGCTGTAGCCGCATGGGCCGTTGCGGGACACCGGCCTCGGAGATCTACGTGCGGAAACCGCCTGTAAGACTTACGGGTTCGGCGAGAATTGGGTGGTGACGAAGAGGGAGAGCGGGAAGGCGCCACTTGGCGTATGGCGGTACGACCTGATCCGCGGTAACTTTTTGCTGGCTGTCGACGAGATCAGGGCATGACCGTGCTGGCGATCCCGCATCCGGACTATGGGCTGAGTCTCAACGGCGCCAAGTCGCGGTACAGCCTGTCCTACTTGTATGCGGTGTGCTCTCAGGCGGGATGCACTGTGAAGGAGACGCCGCAGGATTCCGATGTTCACGCTGTCGACGCCACCGTTCAGTTCGCTGAAGGTGATGTTCGCGTCCAGCTGAAGTGCTCCAGCAGATATCGGATGACAGGGTCGCAGATTCGGTTTCCACTCCAGCAGGACTGGATCGGCAAGTGGAAGAAGCACCAAGGGGCCACGTTCGTTGTCCTTGTCCTGGTTCCCAAGGACAAGGCTGAATGGGTCGAGTGCGGCGCCGACACCCTGCATCGAACGCAGGCGTATTGGGCCAAGTTCGACAGGACCTCGACGGAGAAGTCAATCGTTATCCCCCGCGCCAACCGATTCGGTGTCTCCACGCTCGACGAGTGGCACTCTGAGTTCGCGATCGACTTCGGAGAGGAGGCAGCATCCTGATGTCCAATGACGACCTGCTCACACACACCAAGGCGTGGATGCTGCAACACGGCTGGAACGAGGTCTCCGAGGGCGCGGCCGGATGGATGTGGAGGCGCACCGCCCCCGGTGAAGATCCTCGGAAGATCGCCCTTGTCCGAGACCTCGCCAGCGATAGCGTCGCGTTCAGCGGCGTGGTCCAGCGCCTCGCGGCAGCACATGGGACGCCGGCAGATGAAGTCGAGCGCAAACTGCGGTGGTGGGACACAGATGTCACCATGCTGCGCGCCGCCAAGGACATCGTGATCGCCGATACGATCCCCCTGACCGCGGGTGCAGTAATGGTGGAATCCGCACGGCTGATGTATCGAAGCTCGGCCACCGCTGCCGTACGGCTTCGCTCTGAGATCAGTGGTGGGTATTCGAAATTCGGTGACGACATCAGCGACACCGTGAGGATGGGCCATACCGAGCGTGGCTCGTATGTCATTCCCGTCTACGTGAAACTGAGCGACCCCGAACCAGTGGATGATGACGAGCAACCACCGCTGGAAGGGTTGGAGCGCCGGTCGGTCGAGACAGTGGAGTCGGTGGAGCGTCGTATGACTCGAACCTTCGCCCAAGCGATGCAAGCCGTCCACGATCACGTCGTCACGCCAGAACATCTGCCGAAAGCGGACGAGGTGGTAGGGCTTGTCTCCGCCGGGGTTACACGGGAGTTCGTGTCAGCGACCGGCCGCGTCCTCGCCGAAGATGCAGTAGCGGAATTTGAAACACGTTTCGAGTGGGCCTCCTCGCAGCCGACCCCGGCTCGCATAGCCAAGTCAGTCAGCGTCCCCGCGGCGGCTAAGGAGAAGCTGACTGAAACGGTCCGGCTTCTGAAACGATCGAAGCGCCGGGAATTCAACGTCATGACTGGCCCGATCGTCACTGTGAGCAAGTTCCCAGGCGATCCGATCGTCTACGCGACGATCAAGACGGTTCGAGGCGGCCACCCTTGCAATGTCACCGCGTTCTCTAGGACCCCGCTGAAGACGGTCACAGAGTGGATGAACACCGGTGAGACAGTCCAGCTACAGGGGGTGGTAGATCGTGGGAGCAGCGGCCTGGTCGTACGGAATCCGGAGGGATTCGGGCCTATCGCATTGCCTACAGAATGACCGCGCGGACGTGGTCAGGCGAGTGCTGTAATTCGTTGCTTTGGCTGAAACGCAGATTCGACTGAGGTAGCACCGGCCTCGAATGCCCTTGGGCCATAGCGTGTCCGAGGAGTGCCGGGGCTGCGGCGTCTCGGCGGCGCGACACACCGACCAGACGTCGCGCTCAGTGGTGGCGGGCGGCGTGGCCGGTAGCCTCTACGTCGGCCGCTCAAGTGTGAACAGACAGGGCTATGCCCGTAAGGAGCGGTACCGCCAGTCAGGCCAACTGGGCATGAGACCCGACGCCGCTTCGCGGTGCTGGGACCGACGTACGGCTGTGCCGTACGCGGGCGTTGACGATCAATCCGTTCGAGGGCGCGCACTCCGCGCTCCTCGCGGCGTTGCTGCGCACCCTCATGCCCAGATTGGAGATTCTCATGTCCAAGTCCAGTCCGATGGACCGCGAGTCCGCCGACCGTATCAGCGCGGCAGCCGAACGCGATCCCGGTTCCGACACCGCGCAGTCAGGGTTCGACGAACGCGCCGAAGCTGCCGCCGCCCGCAATGAAGACGACTACGACGACGAGTACGAGTAGTCGTTGAGGTAGGCCGCGAAGACGGTCGGTGGGCCCGAACGCGGGGTCGCCGACCGTCCGACAGGCGTGGCTCGATCGAAGCCGGTCGGCGACAGGGTCTTCGGGCCCGGCCTGGCGCGCCGCTGCCCTCCCAGGACGCGGAGGGGGCCGGGGCCGATGTGTTCACACCGGCCCCGGCCCGTCTTCTGTCGCTAGGCTGCCAGGTCTCCTGAATGCCCTTCACGCTGAGAACGTCTCAGTTTCAATGAGCTTGAGCTGTTCGCGGCTGCGCGAAAGACCAAAACGTCTTCGTGGGCGATGAGGGCCAGCGGAAGGCCCGCGTCGCGATTCTTCAAGACGAAGTCGCGTTGGAAGAACGACGAGTGCGCCACGATGTCGTTGCTGGTGAGTCTGCCTAGCAGGGCGACTGCGCGGTCGACGGGCACGAGTCCGGCGGTGGCGGCGCAGCGGGTCAGCAGGGAGGGCAGGTCGACCAGTTCGGCGTGTTGTCGCCAGGGGCGGGCGGTGACGATCACGTGTCCGCCGGGTTTGAGGTAGGCGGTGGCGGCGGTGAGGATGCGGGTGAATCCGGTCAGCAGGCGGGGCACGCCGACGTTGGCGAGGTTGCCGCGGTCGAGGGTGTTGCCGTAGCGGTGATTGCGTTTGTGGACTCCTTCCCCGGCACGCACGTGCACGTGTCCGTGGGTGCTGTCGCCGTACGGGGGTGAGGTGAGGATCAGGTCGACGGTGCCGCGCAACCCGGCGGGTAGGACGGTGGCGAGTTTGCGGGCGTCGCCGGTGTATACGAGCGCCTGATGGTCGTGGCCGGCCTTCGCCGCGAGGGTGAGGTTGTCGCGGGCGATAGCGGCCCAGCGGTCCTCGTACTCGACGCCGACCGCGCGGCGGCCGGCATGGACGGCCTCGACCAGGGTGGTGCCGATCCCGCACATCGGATCCATCACGAGATCGCCGGGGCTGCTGTAGCGGCCGATGGCCTCGGCGGCGATGTGCGGCAGCATTTTCGCCGGGTGCGCCGAGGACTCGCGGGTGTAGCGAGACCCGCGTTGGGCGGCGGGGCTGGTCTGTGCGGTCGCCCACACCGACACCGGCACCGGCCGGGTCGTCGGGCTCTCGGGGGACGTGGTTTCCGAAGACATGTGATCAACCTTTCGACACGAGGGACGGTGCGCCGGAGGCGTCGGGCGCGGGCGGGGCGGTGTGGGCTCTCACGCGATGGTGAGGTCGTGGGGTTGCAGGAACACCAGGACATCGATGTGGACCCGAGCCGCGTCGTCGGGAGTGCCCGGCGTGGCGACCTCGGTGGCGCGAATGCCGACGGCGACGAGGTGTTGCAGATACAGCAGGTCGGTGTTCTGGGCTGCGGTGACCACGTCACCGGACGGGTCGTGGAAGGCGCCGTCGGGGTCGCGGTGACACTGGGCTACGACCACGAGAAGTCCTCCGGCCCGCAGCCGGGAGCCGGCCTCCTCGGCAACCGCCCACGGACTCAGCCCTGCTGTGTTCGGAGCCAGGGTGGTGGCGACGATCAGGTCGGTGTCGGCGACCTGACCGCCGTCGAGCCCCCAGGCCGGAACACGGTCCAGATCGGTGACCGCGTGCTCGGCATCGGGGGTGGCGGGCATGAGCAGGACGCGGTCGCCCGGCGAGCTGTATTCGAGCAGCGCGCGGGTGAGCACGCGCGGGGGCCAGGAGTCGGCTACCTCGATCGGGGCGGGCCCACAGGCCCACAGCGTCGAGGGGATCGATCCGGGCGCGGCTCCTCGTCGGGGCCGGGCAGCGGGTGTGCGTGCGCTCATGGGAGATACCTCGTTTCCGGTCGGCGGGTGGGTCTGCGAAGGGACTCCTGCCCACGACAGGCTTTTGGACATCCATCGATGCGAATTCTTTTGCGCACTCGCCCCCCGCAACATGAATCACCGTCGGAAAAGGACGCTCTGATAATCGGGGTGACAAATATTCTCCGGCTTTACGAACCGCTGCACTGTCGGTCGGTGTGGCTCCGGTGCGGCAGTGCAACAGCAGCGCCACACGAACGCCACACCGCAGGTAGGGCCCTATTTCACGGATAGTCGCCAGCGTGGGAGGCACCGATGTCTCGCTGAGGTTCGCGCGTGCGTGTATTCGGTGGTGAATCTGCCTCGAGGTTGGCGTGAATTTGCGGTGACGTATTTCTGTCATTGGCGTGTGGATATCGCCTTATTTCCTTGCCTCGTCGATTTCTTTTTCGCCGAGACGGGAGCACCACGATGCCGAATTCACGAATCCCCGACTACCGGGAAGCGACGCCGCTGACGCTGATCCGCCAACGATTCGCCGGGCTCGCCGATTACCGGGTGCCGGGCATGCCAGCGGGCTGGGACCGGTTGAACGCGAATCGCCTCACCGCCCGGCTATTGAACGCACAGGTCCCCGCCGAGGAGGTCGACGCGGTGTGGGCGCAATTGGTCGAGGCGGCCCGCACCCGCGACGAGACGGCGGTGCTGGTGTGTGCGGGTGCCGCGTTGCCGATGCTGAGCGCGATCACCGCCAAGCTGTGCGGGCATTGGGCTTACCGCGCCGACACCGAGGCAATGGTGCTTGTCGCGTTCCTGGACGCACTGTCCGGGCTGGATGTGGCGCGCCCGAATGTGGCCTACCGGTTGCGGTGGGCCACCTTCCACCGCGCGTGCCCGCCGGTGCGTGAACGTATGGCCGCGCCGACCCCGATCGACTGGTTTCCCGATAGCGGTCACTCCCGCGACGGAAGGGCGGTGAGTTCGCCGCAGGGGCACCCGGAGCTGTTGCTGGCCCTGGCCGTCGAGGAAGAAGTGCTCAGTGCCGCCGACGCGGGATTGATCATCGACACCCGCCTGCATCCGCGGCAACTCAAGACCATCGCCGCCGAGGCCGGAATCAATTACGACGGGCTGGCCAAACGCCGCCGCCGTGCCGAGCACCGGCTCGCGGCGTGGCTGCGCGAGCGCATCGCCGACACCCAGGTCTCCACTCAGGTCGAGACCGCCGCCCTCGACACCCTCACCCACACCGCCACGCGGCGACCGGCTCCTGTCCGAATGTCCAAAACCGGGTCGGCGGCGCGAGTCCTCCCACTGCCGAAGTCCGCCCCTACCGCGGCGCACCCATCGCACGAGGAGCAACGCCGATGCGCATGATCATTCCACCTCCCATCACCGCACGACCGAGCACGACATGGCGGCAGCCCCGCAGCTCTCGTCGTCTGGCGGTGACCGTTGCCCTCGCGGCCGGTGCCGTGACCATCGTGGTGTGCGTAGCGGCGGCCCCGGCCGGGGCTACGCCGGTCGTGTTGGCGGTGGCTGGGTCGCTCAACGAGGTGTGCGACCGCCTCCGCAATTGGCTGGTGGCGATTCTGGCGACGATCGCCACTACCTATCTCACGGTCGGCGGAGTGCGCTACGTGCTCTCGGGCGGTGACGCCGGCGAGGTCGAGCGCGCCAAGTCCGCCGTGCGCTCGGCGATGATCGGCTACGCCTTGGCCATCCTCGCCCCGGTCGTGGTGAACGTTCTCAAGTCGCTGGTGGGTGGCTGACATGACCATCGACCTCCCCACGCACCCCTCGCGCAACGGCCCACCGCGATGGCTGCGACGCGCCAGCCTGCTGGCGCTGAGCATCAGCATCGTGATCGGTATCGCTGCCGGTCCGGTGTGGGCGGCCCCGCCCGAACCATCACCTTCGTCGCCGGTGACCACCAGCCCCTCCGTCCCCGTCCCGAGCCCACCGGCTGCCTCGGTGATGCCGGGACCGACGAGTCCCCACACCTCGCCGCCCCCGTCGACGGCACCGGTTCCGGCGGGAATGTGCACGGATCCGGACGGGTGTGTACCGCAGCAACCACCAGACAGCCGACGCGGCGAGCAGCGCCCTGCTGCGCCGGAACCGGATTGCGGGATCGACCACATCAGTGGCTGCGTGGTCGAGGCGATGGACGGGTTCTTCCGCAATCTGGTGTCCTCGGCGCTGAACCCGCTGCTGGAGCTGTTGTCGACCACGCTGCTGGCGACACCGGCCCCGGCGAGCCTGCCCCGGGTCGGGCAGTTGTGGAGTTCGTCGTGGCAGATCACTCTCACCGTGTACGGGCTGCTGATCATGGCCGCCGGAGTGCTGGTGATGTCGTATCAGACGCTGCAGTCACGCTGGTCCGCGCGCGAGATCGCTCCCGGCCTGATCCTCGGCATGATCGCCGCCGCGCTGAGCTTTCCGCTGCTGACCCTCGCCGTCCGCGCCGCGAACGCCTTCTCGGCGGCGGTCGCCGGAGACGGTGTCGATCCCGACTCCGCCGGGCAGGCACTGCGGCAGCTGGTGACCTCCCCGGAAATGGTCGGCACCCTCGGCATCTTCGGGTTGCTGCTCGGGCTCGTGCTGGTGGTGGGGCTGGTGGCGTTGCTGCTCGGGTACGTGATCCGGGTCGTGGTCACGATCGTGCTGGTCGTGGCAGCACCGCTGGCGTTGATGTGTCACGCCCTGCCGATCACCGAGCCGATCGCCCGCTGGTGGTGGCGCTCGGTCGCCGCGTGCCTCGCGATCCAGGTCATCCAGAGCCTGGCGCTGATCACCGCCACCCGTGTGTTCCTGTCTCCCGATGGCTGGAAATTGAACGGCGGTTCCAATGGCGGGCTGATCAACCTGATCGTCTCGATCGCGCTCGTCGGCATCCTGGCCAAGGTCCCGTTCTGGATGCTCTCGGCCATGCGGATCGGGTCCGGCCGCTCCCTGGTCGGCGGCATGGTCCGCAGCTACCTCGCCTACAAAACCTTCGGCATGCTGCGCGGCGCATCGAAACCCTCGACACCACCCCGGCCCGCCGCCCGGACGAAGGCAGCCGGGAAGCTCGCTGATCCCTATTCGAAGGTGCAGACCGCCGCCGACGGGCAGATGCTGCTGCCGTTGCCGGGAATCAAACGCAGCACCCCGAAACCGAAACCCGCAACCCCGGCCGCCGGTCGTGACGTGCCCGCCCCTCCGTCGCCAGACATGGGTCGCCAGCTGAAGCTGGACCTGACCACGTCCAGCCTCCCGCTGCCACGGGAAGCGCCGCGCCCGGACGGACAGTACGCCCTGTTCTACGCCAGCCCGGTCACGAAGCCGCCCGGTGGCCGCCGCCCTCCGGGCTTGAGTGCCACGCGCGGCGGCACGACTCCGACGGGAACAGCGGGCACGGCGGCATCGACTCCGACGGGGTCGAAGCGGACTCCGAAAGGACGCCAGCTCGCGTTGCGGTTCCCGGCCGCGCAACCCGCCGCCTCGTCTGCGGCGCGGCCCGCTGACCCGTACGCGCGCCCGAAGGCCACGGCGCACGGCCAGTACGTGCTGCCCCTCGACGTCACGCGGGTCCGCCGTCCGACCCCGCCGCCTGCTTCGGCGTGGATCGCGCCACCCGCACCGCGCCCAGCTGGGCGGCAGCTGCATCTGCCTTTGCCCGATCTGCCTGTGCGTCGTCGACGGCGGCCCGACACCGGAGGTACTCGATGAACTCCTACCGTATCCCCTCCGACGTGGAGCGGCCCGACCGGATCGTCGGCCCCTTCACTGCCCGCCAGCTGGGCCAGCTCGCCGTCACCGGGCTGATGCTGCTGCTGATGTGGGCCGCCACCCGCGCTCTCGTGCCGATCACCGTGTTCGCCGCCCTCGCTGCCCCGATCGCCGCCGTGGCGACCGCGATCGTGCTCACCACCCGCGACGGCCTGTCCGGCGACCAGCTGCTGCTGGCCGCATTGCGTCACCTCGGGCGCGACCATCATCTGATCGCCGCCCACCTCGGCGACGGACACGGTGGGACCGCACCGCGCTGGCTGACCGAGAACGCGCACGGGCCACGCCCACCGGCCGCGCGCCCGATCACCGCCGACACTGCCGCGCTGCCGAGGTCGATCACGCCGGGCAGTGGCGGGCTGGGTGTGGTTGATCTGGGTGGGGACGGGATCGCGGTGATCGCCGCCGCGACCACCATCAACCTCGCGCTGCGCACACCCGCCGAGCAGGCCGGTCTGGTCGCGGCACTGGCGAACTACCTGCAGAGCCTGACTGGGCACGGCGTCCAAATTCTCTTGCGGTCGGTGCGCCAGGACGTCACCGGCACCATCAGTGACCTGCACCTCGCCGCCCGGGAAATGTCGCCGGAGCTGGCCGACTACGCCCGCGACCACGCCCAGCATCTGGCCGACCTCGCCGATGACGACACCGCCGCGCAACGGCAAGTCCTGCTGATCTGGCGTGAGCCCCTCGACCCCGCCACCCGGCTGGCCGCCTCGGTGCTGGGCGGGCTCACCGCGCGGGGCCGCCGCGAACGCCGGATCTCCGTCCACGCCCGCCACGCCGCCGAAACCCGGCTCGCCGCACGCGTGACCGACGCCACCGACATACTCGCCCCCTTGGGCATCGGCGTGCGGGCCCTCGGCGAGGACGCCGCGACCGCCGTCGTGACCAGCTGCACCAATCCTGCGAACCTCGTGCCGTTCGGCGCGGCCGAGGCAGCCGGCTCGACCGACATCATCACCACCGAAGGCAGCGGGTACGCCGGCGTGCGTCTCGATACGACTGTCACCGAGGACGAGGCCGAGGCGGATGCGCACCGCGGGGCCCGACGCCGTCTCGGTCGCCGCCGCACCGGCCGCCGGGGTGCGGGTGCGGAGTTCGCGCCGGAATCATTGACCATCGGCGCTCGCCACCTTCAGGTCGGGTCGGACTTCGTCGCCACGATCGCGGTCACCGGCTACCCGCGCGAAGTCACTCCGGGATGGCTGGCCCCGCTGGCCGCGTTCGGAGGCCGGGTCGACATCGCCCTGCATATCGAGCCGATCGATCCTCGCCTGGCCGCCGTACGGTTGCGTCGCCAGCTCGCGCGCCTGGAATCCAGCCTGGCCTCCGCGACAATGCACAACCGGGTCGGCGATCCGGCCGTCGACGTCGCCGCCGAAGACGCCGCCGCCTTGTCCGCACAGCTCGCCCGCGGAGAGTCACGCCTGTTCCGCGCCGGACTGTATTTGACCGTCCACGCCAACAGCGAGGACGAACTCGCCGCACAGGTGAGCGCGTTACGGACCCTGGCGGCGAGCCTGCTGATCGATACGTGCCCGACCAGCTACCGCGCCGCCGAGGGGTGGACCGCCACCCTGCCGCTGGGCTTGGACCCGCTGCGTTTGCACCGCACCTTCGACTCGCACGCGCTCGCTGCCGCTGTGCCGTTCGCGTCCGCGCAATTGCCGCCCGCCGACCCGGTCTCGGTCACCCCGGCCGGAGTGCTCTATGGGCGCGACGGCGCGGCCGGGTTGTTGTTCCACGACCGCTTCGCCCCGGCGATGCACAACCACAACGAGGTCATCCTCGGCCGGTCCGGGGCCGGCAAGTCGTATTTGGCGAAGACCTCGATCCTGCGGTCGCTGTATCGGGGGATCGAAACCGTCGTCATCGACCCCGAAGACGAATACGCGGCCCTGTGCTGGGCGCTCGGCGGCACCCACATCCGCCTCGGCGCCCCCGGCGTCTGCCTCAACCCGTTCGACCTCGACATCCACTACGGCTCGACCGGTCGCCGCACCGCGCCCGCTGATGCGCTGAACAGGCGAAAGTTGTACTTGCACACCGTGATCGCGGTCCTGCTCGGCGAGCAAACCCCCGCACAGCGCGCAGCGCTCGACACCGCTGTCACCGCTACCTACACCACCGCCGGAATCACCGACGATGACCCCGCCAGCTGGGTGCTGCCCGCACCGACGCTGAGCATGCTGCGCGACCACCTCGCCGCCATCGGAAACTCTGTCGCGGTCGACCTGGCCGCCGGGCTGGCGCCCTATGTCGCCGGGGGCGCGTTCGCGGGGCTTCTCGATGGGGCGAGCACGCATGACCCCTCGGGGGCGTTGACGGTGTACTCGCTGCGGGATCTGCCCGAGGAATTGCGCACCATCGGCACCCTGCTGGCGTTGGACGCGACCTGGCGACGGGTCAGCGACCCGGGCCTGCGGCGGCCCCGCGCGGTGATGGTCGATGAGGCGTGGCTGCTGATGCGCCAGCCCGCCGGAGCGCAGTTCCTGGCTCGGCTGGCGAAATCGGCGCGCAAATACTTCGTCGGGTTGACCGTGGCGACCCAGGACGCCGCTGATGTGCTGGCCACCGACCTCGGCAAGGCGATCGTCGCCAACGCGGCCACCCAGGTGTTGTTGCGCCAGGCCCCGCAAGCCATCGATCAGGTCGGAGACGCCTTCGCGCTCTCCGACGGCGAGCGACGGTTCCTGCTGGCCGCCGACCGCGGCCAAGGACTCCTTGCGACCGGGGCACACCAGCGCACCGTCTTTGCCTCGGTCGCCTCCCTCGCCGAGCACCAGCTCGCCACCACCTCGCCCGAATACGACCTCTACGAGACCGAGGAGACCGCGTACGACGATTTCGCCCTCGGCGCCGCCGGCAGCGAGATCGACCTCGGGCCCGAGACGTTTTATGCCGCCGGTGACGAGGACGCCGGCGCCGACCCCGGACACGACCTCGGCCTGGACGAGGCACAAGCCCAGGAGGCCCCGTGATGCACACCAACCTGCCCAGCCAGTCCAGCTCCAGCGCCGATGCCCCCGGTGGGCGGATCGGCGGGCTGCTTACCGATCCTGGGCCGCACCTCACCCACCTGATCGCCCTCGCCGAACATCACGCGATCCCGGCCGCTGTCGCTGTCGTCGCGGCCGTCGCTGCCGTCGTGGCCCTGACCGGATGGGTGCGCCGCCGCCGCGAGCGTGGATGGGCCGACGGGGCGCGGCAGGTCGAGATCATGGTGCCACCACAGGTGCAGCCCGACAGCGCCCAAATGTTCTGGGAGCACCTGCACGGCGCGCTCGCACGCACCCGGTGGCAGCGATTGTGGTCCGGGCAGCATCTGCTCGGGTTCGAATATCGCATCGCTCCCGACGAGGGCGCGGTCATCCGGCTCTGGGTGCCGTCCTGTGTCCCGCCGCACCTGGTCGAGAACGCGGTCACCGTCGCCTGGCGCGGTGCCCGCACCCACACCCAGCCCGCCACCGCGCCCCTGCCGCTGGCCCCAGCCGGACACCGCAGCATGGTCGCCGGGGGCGAGCTGCGCCTCGGCCGCGACGCCCGCTGGCCAATTCGCACCAACGCTCCTGGTGACACCGCCGCCGCGCTGATCAACGCCGCCGCAGCGATGGAGTCCGGCACCACCGCCTGCGTGCAAGTCCTGGCCCGGCCGGTCACCGCCCGCCCGGGCCGCCGCGCCGGAAACAGCGGCGCGTCAACGGGTTTCGCCGGGTTCCTGCTGGAGTTCGTCCGCGAGTTCTGCGGGCTGGTCACGCCGGGTCCGGCGCGTCCCACCCGTGCGTCCGTGGCTCGTGGCAGCGTGCGGGGTGGGTATCGGGATCGGCAGGTGAGCCTGGAGCAGTCGGCCCAGGATCACGCCGCCGCCGACAAGGCACTGGCCACCCAGTGGGCCACGCTCGTCCGCTACGCCGTTACCGCGCCCGTCGCGGTCGATGCCGACCACGGCACTCGGTCACAAGTGGCGGCGAGGGCGCGGGGCCGGGCTCACGCGGTGTCGTCGTTTCTGTCGGGGGTCTCCGGGCACAACCACTACCGTCGCCGCAGACCCAGTTCGCGCCTGCGTGAGGCACTGTCGTGGCGGCGGCTGCGGCGTGGTGATCGGCTGTCGTGTCCCGAGCTGGCGGTGATCGCGCACCTGCCCCTCGACGCGGGGATCGCCGAGATCCACCGCGCCGGAGCCCGCGCGCTGGCGCCCAGCGAAGTCATCGCCTCCGGTGGGCCCGGCACCAAACCCCTCGGCCGCGCCGACGCCGTCGCTGGCCGCGATGTCGCGATGCGGGTGCCCGACGCCCGCCACCATGTTCATGTCCTCGGCCCCACTGGGACGGGAAAATCGACGCTGCTCGGCCGGATGATCCTCGCCGACGCCGACGCCGAGCGTGGACTGGTCCTGATCGACCCGAAGGGCGATCTCGTCACCGACGTCTTGACCCGCTTGCCCGAAGACGCCGGTGGCCGGGTGGTGTTGTTCGACGCCGATTCCGCCAGCGCGCCGCCGTGTATCAATCCGCTGGATCTGACCACGTTCGGCGGGGACCTCGATCTGGTCGTGGACAACATCGGGACCGTGTTCGCGCGTATCTATCACCAGTTCTGGGGCCCGCGCACCGACGATGTGTTCCGCAACAGCCTCTACACCGTGTGTACCCAGCCGCGTCCGGCCACCCTCGCCGACGTCGAACGCATCCTCGCCGACGACACCTACCGAGCCAGGCTCGTCGCTTCAGTGGAAAAGCCTGAAGTGCAACGTTTCTGGCGTGCCTTCGACGCGCTCGGTGAGTCAGGGCGCGCCCAGCTCACCGCGCCGCTGCTCAACAAACTCCGCCAGTTGTTGTTGCGTCCGTTCGTCAAGACCGCTCTCGCGGGCGGTCCCGCCACCGTTGACCTGTCCACCGCCCTCGATCACGGTGGCCTGGTGCTGGCGCGGCTGCCCAAGGGCCGGCTCGGGGAGGACACCACCCGCCTGCTCGGCGCGCTGCTGGTCGCACGCACCTGGCAAGCCGCCACCGCGCGCGCCGCCACCCCCGCCACCGAGCGCCGGGACGCTGCCCTCTACCTCGACGAATTCCACAATTTCTTACATTCATCCACACCTGTGGAAGACATGCTCGCCGAGGCCCGCGCCCTGAAGCTGTCGATGGTGCTGGCGCATCAGAACCTCGGACAGCTCACTCCCACACTCCGGGAGGCGATCTCGACCAACGCCCGCAACAAGCTCTACTTCGCCGTATCACCGGAGGACTCCCGCGACCTCGCGCGCCACACCCTGCCGCAGCTGACCGACCACGATCTGGCCCACCTCGACGCCTACCACGCCGCCGCCCGCCTCGTCGTCAACGGGCAGAACACCGCCCCCTGCACCCTCGCCACCGAACCTCTGCCGCCGCCTATCCCCGGACGGGCCCGGCGGGTCCGTGCCGCCACCCGCGCCCACACCACACCCGCCCCGCAGCCCTCGTCGGCGGCGAGTCTCGCGCCTCGCCTGAAGACCCCCGCGCCTCGTGTGGCCCGGCCCGATCCGCGTCGTCGCTGAACCACCAGCAGCACAACACTCTCCAGCTCCCCGGCCTAATCCGGCCGGTTGGCCGTGTCGATTGGAGGTCCGATGTCCCACGCTCACCGTTCCCGCCCCGCCACAGCCTCTCCTGCTACCTCGCTCGGCGAACCTTCGCGGTCGGCGGCGCCGGTGCTGGCGGGGCAGGCGAGTCTGGCCGGCATCCTCACCGCGCGCGATCGGTGGCTGCTGGGGATGCTGTACGAGCATCGCGTCCTGACCACCACCCAGATCAGCGCCCTCGCCTTCGACGCGACCCGCCGCGCGACCCGCCGCCTGCTGAAGTTGTACGAGGCCGGGGTGATCGACCGGTTCCGGCCTCGCCGCCTCGTGGGCACCGCGCCCTGGCATTGGATCCTCGGCCCGGCCGGGGCCGCGGTACTGGCCGGAGAACACGGGCTGGACCCGCGCGAGCTGCGCTGGCGCCATGACCGCGCCCTCGCCATGGCCTACAGCCTGCGCCTCGATCACGACATCGGCGTCGCCGACTGGTTCACCACCCTCGCCACCGACGCGAACCTTCCCGCCACGCTCACCGCCTGGTGGTCGCCCACCCGTTGCGCGCGGTTGTGGGGAGACCTGGCCCGCCCCGACGGCTACGGCCGTCTCACCCCCACCGGCGGCGGGCCGGGCGGAATCGAGTTCTTCCTCGAATACGACTGCGGCACCGAATCTCTCACCCAGGTGACCAAGAAACTCGGCGGCTACGCCAACCTCGCCGCCGCCACCGGCATCACCACCCCGCTGCTGGTCTGGCTGCCGACGCGCCACCGCGAAGCCACCGCCCGCACCGCCCTCGCGGCCACCGCCACCGGACTCGAACAACCCGACACCGTCCCGATCGCCACCGCTGCCGCCGACCACCTGCCCGGCATGGGCCCGGCTGGGCCCGTGTGGCTGCCGCTGCACCCCGCACCAGCCCGGCCACAGACTCGGATCACCGTCACAGCCCTCGCCACCGCCTGGCCCTGCCTACGCCTCGTCGCGGCCAGCCACAGCGAGGAAACGGCGGTCGATCAGCGAGTCGTGCTCGCCGCGCCGTCGCCGCGCCCACCGCAGCGGGAGGGGTGGTGATGTTCGGGGCAGCGGCCGGGGCCGCCGCGCTGCTGACCGTGGTGACGATCGGCGCGTTCACCGTCACCGTTGTCGCGGTCGACTCTGCCTACCCGCACGCGAGCATCAGCACGCCGGGGTCCACCGGCGGGGAGTCCGCGCCGAGTCCGGACGCGGTCGCCGACATCCCACCCGACAAGCTCGCCCTCTACCGCGAGGCCGCCTCGGACTGTCCGGGACTGGACTGGACGGTCCTGGCCGGCATCGGCAAGGTCGAGACCGATCACGGCCGCAGTCGCCTGCCCGGAGTCTCCGACGGTGAAAACAGCGCGGGGGCCGCCGGGCCCATGCAATTTTTGGCCTCCACGTTCGACTCGGTCACCGCACGGCACCACTTGCCCGCGGGCGGGGCGAGTCCGCCCTCGCGCTACAACGCCTCCGACGCCATACACGCCGCCGCCTTCTACCTGTGTGACTCCGGCGCCGATCACGGTGATGTGCGCGCGGCGATCTTCGCCTATAACCACGCCGACTGGTACGTCGATCAAGTCCTCGCTCGAGCCGACCGCTACCGCGCCACCACCCCAGCGCCCCAGGAACCCGGCACCCGCGATTGCGAGCACCTCGCCGGTACCGACGCGACCGCGGCCACGGTGCTCGCCTTCGCCTGTGCTCAGTTGGGGCAGCCGTATGTGTGGGGAGGCAACGGGCCGCAAGCCTCGGGCGGCTGGGACTGCTCCGGTCTCACCAAAGCCGCCTACGCCGCCGCCGGAATCGCGCTGCCGCGCACCGCCGCCGAGCAATACCACGTCACGACCCGAATCTCGGTCGAGGAGATCCGCCCCGGCGACCTCCTGTTCTACGCGAACGAGAACGACGGGATCCACCACGTCGGCCTCTATTTGGGAAACAATCAAATGGTCGACGCTCCAGACTTGGGGCAGCGAGTAAAAATAGAGAATTATCGATACCCAGGAGATGACTTTCTCTCCGCGACTCGCACATTTAAACGGGATTTATCGCAATGAATGCAACATTGGACGCATTCTGCGACTACCCAATCTTCGCATGTCGGAATGGTTTTGGCGAGTCGCGAAGTGGCGTGCTGGCGTGTCGCGGACCTGGGGTTACGGTACTTGTCGCAACGATGTTGTATCCGATACAACCGGGGGTTGCGGTGGTGCGACAAGTCGATCTGCCGGGTGCGGTGCACTTGGTGCTGGGTTCTGGTGTGCGATATCTGGATCCGGAGTCCGCGGTGTTCGAGGCGATGCTGGACGGCTGGCAACGTCAGCAGAAGAGCCGGTTCCTCAGCGACGACACCATCGGGCCGCGGTTGCGTTTGGTTCGGCGGTTCGCCGAGTTCACCAATCAGTATCCATGGCAGTGGATTCCGGGCGAGCTGGAAGCGTTCACGACCGAGCTGGTGTCGCGGGAGCGTCCGGCCGCGCCATCGACGATCCGTTCCTACCACGGGGCCCTCCGAATGTTCTGCGAATTCGTGACCGACTCGCGTTATGGGTGGATGACCGAGTGCGACAACAGGTTCGGGCAAGCACCGGTGCAGATCGCGCACGAGTGGAACACCGTGACGCACGTGGTCGACTACGAGGGCCGCCCGGGTCGGCGGGCGTTGACCTATGACGAGGTGCAGGCGTTGTTCGATGCCGCTGATGCGCGTGTGGAGTCCATTCGCAGCAGGGGCCGCAAGGGCGCGCTGGCGGCGTGGCGTGATGCCGCGATGCTGAAGACGATCTACGCCTTCGGCCTTCGCCGACGGGAGGCGGCGCGGCTGGATGTCGCAGACTTCCGCCGCAATCCACGCGCCGCACAGTACGGGCTGTTCGGGTCGGTACAGGTCCGGTATGGCAAGGCTTCTCGTGGCAGCGCGCCGAAACGGCGCACGGTGCTGACGGTGCCGGAGATGGACTGGATCGTGGATGTGCTCACCGAGTGGTGTGAACAGATCCGGCCGATGTTCACCCCAGGCGCACATCCGGCGTTGTGGATGACCGAGCGGCGCGGCCGGGTCTCGGTGCGATCGGTCAACGATGCGTTCTGCGACCTGCGTGCTGCGGCGGGGCTCCCGCCCGAGGCCGACGTTCACGCGTTGCGCCACTCCTACGTCACGCATCTGCTGGAGTTTGGATATCCGGCGTTGATGGTCCAGCAACAGGTCGGGCACGCCTGGGGGTCCACGACCGCGATCTACACCTCGGTGTCCGACGAGTTCCGCAACCGCCTGTTGGAGCAATCCTTGCTCCAGCACCCCGAATTATGGACGGAGACAACATGACTCGAACCATGGGCTACCGATGGCACCTGCGCACCAGGATGGCCGAACGCGGCCTGTTCCAAACCTCGGATCTGGTGCCGTTGCTGGCCGAACGCGGCATCCAGCTCTCCCGCGAGCAGGTCTACCGGCTGGTCACCCAGCCACCGCAACGGCTGTCGATGGACACTCTCGCCGCATTGTGCGACATCCTCGACACCACCCCGAACGATCTGATCGAGATCACCGCCGAACCCACCCAGGTCCGCAAAACCGCCAACAGCACCGGCACCGCGCCCACCCCACGACGCACCACGATCCGCCGCCCCGACGGACTATGAGCCCACAATGCCCGCACCGGATCCGACCGACTGGCTCACCGCCTACGCGCGTGGCGCGTTCCCCACGCTCAGCGCCACCGCAGCACGCAAAGCAGTGACCGTCGCCGCGAAAAGCCCCCAGGCCCTCGCTACTCTGCGTAACCACCTGGAACAGCACCCCGATGCATTGACCTCGGGTGACTCCAACGTCGCGCCAGTGGTCTGCACATTCATCGTCGTGCTCGCCGACGCCGGGGCCGTGCTGCCACGCTGCAGCCGGTGCCGGAAACCAGCCAAGCGCCTACCCAAAACCATTGCAGAAGGCCGCATCTGCGCATCCTGCGTTAGCTGGGAGACCGCCGAACCATGCGGACGCTGCGGGCGCAATCGCCCGGTCTCCACCCGCGACGCGCAGGGAGCGCCGCTATGCCAGGCATGCCGAGTCCGTGATCCCCGCACCCATCGGGCCTGCGGGATCTGCGGGCAAGCCAAACGGATCAACGCTCGCACCGCCGACGGCACTCCGATCTGCCCGCGCTGCTACCGCACCTATCGTCCAACCGAACGCTGCTGCCGCTGCGAACAGCTCCGCCCGCCCGAACACCGCACTCCCGACGGACCGGTCTGCGACAGCTGCTATCGACCACCGGACCAGCGCTGCGATGCCTGCGGACGCATCGGGCCGCTGAAAACCCGCCGCACCGAAAACCAGCCTGCGCTCTGCAGAGGTTGCTACCGAGGACGCACCGCCGTCTGCACCAAATGCGGGCGAGAGCGTCCGACCAAACGGTGCTCGGCCCGCCACGACGAGCCGACCTGCGCGGGCTGCTGGCCCCGGCCCCGCCGCCGCTGCGCCAATTGCCGACAGGTCACCGCGATCCTCACCCACTGGCCCCTCGGCGATGTCTGCGCAGCCTGCTACAAGTGGATCCGCCACCACCCCGCACCCTGCACCGACTGCGGCACCGCCCGGCCGTTGATCGGCACCAACCCCGCGAGTGAGCCGGTCTGTGGTCCCTGCGCCGGGCAACCCGACCGCGACTACACCTGCCAGCGCTGCGGCAACTCCGGCTTCTTCCACACCGTCGGGCTCTGCCTGCGCTGCCAGGTCAGCGACCGGGTTCGTGAACTCCTCGCCGGCCCCGACGGCACGATCTCCGCCGACCTGCTGCCGTTCACCACCGCTCTCACCAACACCGACTCGCCTGCGGCGATCCTGCAATGGCTATCGCCAGGCCGACCCGCCACCCGCCTGCTCGAACACCTCCACGCCACCGGCGCCCCGATCACCCACCACCAACTCGACCAGCTCCCACAGGATCTGACACTGCACCATCTACGCCGAGCCCTCGTCCACACCCGCGTGCTCCCCGAACGCGTCGAATATCTCGAACGGCTGGTGCCCTGGCTCGAACAGCTACTCAACGGCCAGCCCGACACCCGCGCCCACATCCTGCGCACCTATGCCACCTGGACAGTGCTGCGACGCGCTCGTCACCGCTCCGCGCGGCAACCATTCACCCGCGGCTCGAGCCGCTGGGCCCGCAGCCGGATACTCGCCTCGCTACGGCTGCTGCAGTGGATCGACGACCGACACCTCGACCTCAGCGACATCCGGCAACATCACATCGATCACTGGCTCCTGTCCCGAAATCCCGACTCGACCTATCCCGCAAGGGAATTCCTCCGCTGGGCCCGGCAACGACACCTTGTCGGCGCAGTCGCCATCCCGAAACGGCACCACCGCACCACGCTTCCACCGATCACCGAAGACGAACGCTGGCAACAACTCCGCCGCTGCCTGCATGAGGAGACCCTCCCCAATACCGTCCGCGCCGCCGGCGCGCTCGTACTGCTCTACGGACTCCCGCTCAGCAAAGTCTCTGTCCTGCAACACAACGACATCCACACCGACGCCCACAAGCGCGTCTGGCTGCACTACGGCAACCACCAACTTCGGATCCCACCCGGCGTCGCCACCCTTCTACTCACCCAACGCGACCATCCCACCAGCATTGCCGCAATCAACCGCGACCACCCCGACGACCCCAAATGGCTGTTCCCCGGCGGCTTCCCCGGACAAGCCGCACACGACAGCCTCTACCGCGGACTACGGGACCACCTCCACATCCACCTCCGACGCGCACGCAGCGCCGCCCTCGCCCAACTCGCCAGCGAAATACCCGCCGCCGTCCTGGCCCAACTACTCGACCTCCACATCGACACCGCGCTCACCTGGGCCACCTACGCCCAAAACGACTGGAGCACATACCTCGCCGCACGAATACCAACTCCCACCGACCTCGGCAGCCGGGCCGACCGGCGATAGCCCAGAACATCAACACCGCACCCAAACCGCGCTTCATCCTGCCTGAAACAGTAAACCGAGGAGCACACGATATGGCGACCATGGACAAGTTTGAAGAACGAGAAATCCGAGACTACGCAACGTCTCAACTTTCCCCCGAGAAATCTGACGAGGTCATCCTCGTCCAGAAGGTGGGCAGAAAGAGGATTACAGGCGAAATCTACGAAAGCTACGACGTTCACCTGTCAAGCGAAGAGCGATTCTGGGTTATTACCAACCCGACCAACCTCTATGACCAAACGGACTTCAAAAGTCTGGACCAAGCTCTGACCTATCACATCGGACTCCGATCCGTCCTGCACGAACAGTTCAAAATCCAGCCCGACGAAGACCAAGTGGAATACGTCAGCAGGCCATGGCGCCGATTTGCACGCGCACAAGAAGCCATGAATGAGGCTGTCGAAGCCGAGGACTACCAGGCTGTCGGTCTTCGTTGCCGTGATGCGCTTATAACGCTCGTCAAGGACAACGCAAACGCCGAATGGGTACGTCAACCAGAAGATAAACCGCAAGCCGCCAACGTTAAAGAGTGGATGCGCATATATTCCGACAGCCTTACGACCGATCGCCCCCGCGCCTACATCCGGGCACTGGCCGAGAAGACGTGGGACCTTACGAACTGGCTTCAACACTACTCCGGCGCAACCGAATGGGACGCACAAATGGTGCTTGATGCTACAGCTCACCTACTGAACACATTCACACTGCTGCGAATACGACATAGTGAAGTCGAGTCCCTCAGCCAATGCCCAGCATGCGATTCTCGCCAGCTCAGAGAAGATGGCTCGGGCCTCATCGAACGGAACGGTCATTTCGGGTCGGAAGAGTGGGAAGTCTGCCTCTCCTGCGGCTGGCAATCAGATCACACATATGAAGAGTGGTCACGTGACAGGCTCGAACGGTTTATCGGCTACGTCAACGGAACGCTGAACCCAGCCAAGAGGACGATGGACGAGTTGGATGCCCCTCCCGATGAAAAGTCACGGGACCAGCACCAATGACGCAACCGGCAGGGGGCCACTAGACCTGCGTTCACGCGCTTCCGACCTTCAGCCGGAGCACCTCAGTCCATTTCGGCCCGACGACTCGCACCGACTCCCTCGTTTCACCGGGCGAGTTGGTCGGGTCACCCGAGGCGACCGGACGGACGCCGCCTTACGGGCCGACAAGGTCAACCGCCAACCGGTCCTCCCCCGAATACGACACGGTTGGGAGTGTCGGATTACCGGTGGATCTGACCCCGGTAGGGGTTAGTTTCCGGTCGGGTTGATCCGGCCTTCGAATGCG
>NZ_LZML01000043.1:0-516 GCF_001665695.1 Nocardia sp. 852002-51101_SCH5132738
GAGGGCCGGTGGGCCACCACCATGCGGTTCTACGCCGGACCAGCGCTGCTGGTGATCGACGAACTGGGCTATCTGCCATTACCGGCAGAGGCGGCTTCAGCATTGTTTCAAGTTGTGTCGCAACGATATTTGAAGACCTCGATCGCGATCACCACCAACCGCGGCGTCGGATCCTGGGGCGAGATCCTCGGCGATAACACTGTCGCCGCGGCCATGCTCGACCGGCTCCTACATCGCTCGGTGGTCCTCAAACTCGACGGCGATTCCTACCGCCTGCGAGACCACCATGCCCGATCAGAAAACCACCGCACGGCCTCCGGAACCATCCGCCGGCCGCTACAGTAGAACCGCCTCACGGGTGGGGAATTTCGATGAGCACCACTGGGGAAGTTTCTTGAGCCTCGTCAGCTGACTGCGCTCACCGAATCTCCCCAGCCGGGCTCATCGAAATGCCCCACCCGTGAGCGGTCCTGATTATAGGGGTTCGCGGTTTCCGGTCGTGGCCCGGCGGAGGTT
>NZ_LZML01000044.1:0-53090 GCF_001665695.1 Nocardia sp. 852002-51101_SCH5132738
ACCGCATTCGGCCGCCGGAAACCAGCCACCAGCCAGGCGACTCCACGCGGGCGTCACCAACGTCCAGGCCTCCTACAGCTAGCCCCCTTGTCGGCGGGGGTCGCGCACGCCGACAGTGTGATGACGCCGAGGGCGACCGTCGCGGCGGCGGTGAAATTCAGAACGAGGTGTCGTGGCATCGGATCCGGCCTCCATCCGGACCCCGCGGAGTGCGGGGCTTCACCGACAGATAGGCGACCGGGTTACAGGCCGAGGTCGATATTCAGTTCCGACGCCGCGCGCAGCGCCCGATGCTGCAGCACCTTCGCATTGGCCACGCTGATGCCGAGCGCGGCGGCCGATTCGCGCACCGACAATCCCTGCAGGAAACGCAGTTCGAGAATTTGGCGGTAGCGTTGCGGGAGTTCGCCCAAGACCGCGCGGACGTGTTCGGGTGCCCGCGACGCGGCGGAATCGGTTGGCGCCGAAGCGGTCTCGTCCGAAATGTCGTCGTCGATGACCGTGATCTCGCGGCCCATCCGCGATCGCCAGTGCGCGGCGAGCACCGTGCGAGCGGTGGTCCGCAGATAGGCGCGCACCTCGGCGACGCTCGCGGTGATGCGCAGCGGTTTCAGTGCGGCCACGAACACCTCCGCGGTGAGATCCTCCGCATCCGGTTTGTTGCCGACCTTGCCGAAGATCAGCGCGTAGACCCAGCCGACGTTGTCCCGGTACACCTCTTCCCAGCTGGGATAGCGATCTTGCGGTACCAGTCGCAGGTCGCGACGCCGGGGCTTCTCCGGCGATCGCGACCCGGCCGTGGATCGCCCTGCCATCCCAACCACCCTCCTGCAGCCCGGTGACGCACGCGCCTGTCAGGGATAGATACGGGATGTGGTTACATGCGGTTCGGTGCGCGCCGTCAGGCCGGCTTCTCCGGTGCGAACACCTCGATCGAGCCGTTCGCTTCACGGACCTGCAGCCGCGGCAGGGGAGCGGGGGTGCGGGGCAGCTCGTGGGTCACGACCTCACCCTCGAAACCGAAGGAGGTCGAGTGGCACGGGCAGCGCAGCCGAGCCGCCGCCGCGTCCAGCCACAATTTGCACCCCTGGTGGGTACAGATTCCCGACAGCGCGTAGACGACCCCGTCGCGGCGGCGGAGGAAGCCGTTGACGGCGCCGAGATCGAACGGTGTGGTCGCGCCGTCGGGCAGCTCCGCACTGGCGAGGACCGGCTGCCAGGTTCCGTGCGACGGCACCAGGGTCTGCTGTGCGGCAGGAACTTTCGGCTCGCCGGATCCGCTCAGCACCGTGTGGTCGATCACCCCGCCCGCCGCGGCCGCGGCCGCCACCGACGTGCCGATCAAGACCGCGCGCCGGGTGGGACGCCGCGTGCGCGCACCCGGGTCGGCGGCGGGCTCGTCGAGGTCCTCGGACAGGCGGTCATGCAGTCGGGCGATGAACTCCTCGTCGGGACTGCCGGCGCCGGTCCGGGCCGCCCGCAGCGCGATCGCGGCGCGGATCTGGGCGGCGTCGTCATCGTCGGGCCGGAAACCGCGCGGGCTGCGGCCGGCGAGGATGTCGTCGACGTAGCGCTCCACATCTTTGCTGCTCACAGCGAGCCTCCTGATCCGGGACGGGCGGCCGATCGCAGCGCCGAGCGCTGGCGTGCCTCGGCCTCGGGAACGCTGACACCGAGCCGCGCAGCTGTGTCGGCCATCGAAAGTCCTTGCAGGAAACGTAATTCCAGGATCCGCCGATCGGGTTCCGGCAGTTCGGCGAGCAGATCGCCGAAGGCTGCCGGCGTGGTCGAGGTACCGCCGGGCGGCTCGGTGTCGATCACGGTGATCTCCCGGCCCACCCGGGAGAGCCAATAGCGGGCCAGGACCGCACGCGCGGTATGTCGCAACAGTGCCGGAATCTCCGATGGTTCCGCACCGAGGGGCGATGGCTCCAGCGCCGTCATGAACACCTCCGTCGTCAGCTCTTCGGCATCGGGCGCGGCGCCCACCTTCGCGAGCATCAGCGCGTATACCCAGCCGACATTGCCGCGGAAGATCTCCTCCCAGTCGGCGTAGCCGTCCCCGGATGGCGGCGCCGGTGTGGGCGCCGACTCGGGCTGCCCGCTCATCTGCCGCCGCCCTCCTCTCCGGTGCCGCCGCACTCGAGTCCCTCTCGGGCCGATCGGGTGTGCGGACACTGTGCCGCCGTCGAAAACTGTGCCGCCATCAATTAGATAGCAGGGCGGTTACACAGACCACCGGTTACGCGCCACGAGCCGGGCGGAGCGCCGCGCCGCGTAACCCGCGCTCCTATCTGCAGGCACAACGACTGCGAGGAGTGAAGAAGATGAACGTGGCAATCGGGGTGCAGTGGGCACGAGTAGTGGCGGCCGGCGTTGCCCTCGCCGGTGCGATCGCGGCGGCCGCACCCGGTGGCGCTGCCGGGGCGCCGGACCATGCGGCCGTCGATCCGGTTGCCACGCAGTGTCTTTGGGCCGACACCGCGCATCCGCGCGGAGAGACCGTCACGGCGGGCGGGTGGAGTTACAGCTGCGGAACCGACGCCGCCGGCGCGCCTCGGTGGATTCGCGGGGCGGCGGCGATGGGGTCGAGTACGGTGCCCGATCCGGGGGCGGCGAACGCGCCCGCCGGACATTTCAGCGCGGGAGCCCGGCAACCCGGCACCGAATACACCGATTACTGCGTGGGCGACCAGTTGATCGAAGGGCGCGACAATGTCTACGAAGTCACGCCGAGCAGGGACGGTCTGCTGTTCTGGCGGCCCGCCGCGGCCGTGGACTCGTGGACGTTCGACCCCGGCAGCCATCCGGCGCCGCCCTCCGCGCGCGGCCCGAGCCTCTGCCGAGACAGTCAACTTCTCTGAATTCGGGCCTTCCCGGCGTCGCCCGACCATGGGCCGCGGCACATCGGCGAGTGAATCACCGGCGGACGGGTAATCGCACTGCCGAGCGAAGTTGTCGCGGTGCGGCGCCCCGGGTGCGGTGGTCGCGACGGTTTCGGTGCGAAAGTGCGGCGGCCGGGCGGTGACGTTCGTCCGGTTCGTGTCGGTGGGACAGGAATCGGCGTGTTCTCCGTAGGGTCGCCGGTGTCGAGGAAAGGGGCCGTCCGAATGTTCGAGCGGGTAGTGCAGAAGTCGGTGGAGACGTTCGTGCGGGCGGGGACGGGGGTGCAGGAACCGCTGGCGGCGAAGTACGTCGGCCGGTTGCGGCGCAAGCATCCGGAGCGGACGCCGGAGGATATCGAGCGCGGCCTGCGGTGGCGCTATCTGGGCGCGGTGACCGTCAGTGGCACACTCGCGGGCCTGTCGGCGGCGGTGCCCGGAGTGGGCACGATCATCGGACTGGCGGCCAGCGGTGTGGAATCGGTCTTCTTCATGGAGGCCTCGGCGTTCTACGCCGTCTCGGTGGGCGAGCTGCACGGGATGCGAACGATGTCGCAGCAGCAGCGCCGGGCGCTCGTGGTGGCGGTGGTCCTCGGCGAGGGCGGGGCGCAGTTGCTCGGCAAGGGCGCCGGGCAGTCGGCCAAGGATTGGGCCTCGGCGGTGGCGGACAAGCTTCCGGTGGTCCGCTCGATCGACAATCCGATGGCCCGCAAATTCATCGTCGGGTTCATCGCGAAGCGCGGGGCGTTGCTGTTCGGCCGGGCGCTGCCCGCCGGCCTCGGTGCGATCATCGGCGGCACCGGCAACTACGCGCTCGGCCGGGCGGTACTCGCGAACGCCGATCGCACCTTCGAATCGGCGCCCAAGTCCTGGCCGGACGACGTCCGGGCCGCCGTCAACGCCTGATTCCGACGTGCCCGAAGGGTCCGCGAGCATGTCGGTGGGCTGGGCTAATGTGCCAGAGGTGAGCGAAACCGGGATCGAGGACGCACGTGCCGCCGAGGCGGCCGACACCGCCGAGGCGGCCGACACCGCCGAGGCGGCGACGGGCGACGAGCGCACCGAATGGCAGCAGCTGGCCGAGGAGGTCCGCGAGCACCAGTTCCGGTACTACGTGCGCGATGCGCCGATCATCTCCGACGGTGAGTTCGACAAGCTGTTCCAGCGCCTGCTGGCGCTGGAGGAGGCGCATCCGGACCTGCGCACACCGGATTCGCCGACGCAGCTGGTCGGCGGCGGCTTCGCCACCGATTTCACCGCGGTCGACCATCTCGAGCGCATGCTCTCGCTGGACAACGTGTTCGACGAGGACGAGATGCGCACCTGGATCAGCCGGGTGGTCGCCGAAACCGGGGCCGATACGCACTTCGTCTGCGAGGTGAAGATCGACGGCGTGGCGTTGAACGTGGTCTACGAGAACGGCCGGCTGGTGCGCGGTGCCACCCGTGGCGACGGCCGCACCGGTGAGGATGTCACCCTCAACGCGCGCACGATCGAGGACATCCCCGAACAGCTCACGCCCACAACGGAATTCCCGATTCCAGAGCTGCTCGAGGTGCGCGGTGAGGTGTATTTCCGGCTCGAGGACTTCGAGAATCTGAACGCCGCGATCGTCGCCGAGGGCAAACCGCCCTATGCGAATCCGCGCAATACCGCCGCCGGATCGCTGCGGCAGAAGGATCCGGCGGTCACCTCCCGGCGCCGGCTGCGCATGATCTGCCACGGCTTCGGCCGCATGGTCGGATTCAGCCCGTCCTCGCAGTTCGAGGCCTATCGGGCGCTGGCGGCCTGGGGCCTGCCCGTCTCGGCGCACACCGTGCGCGTGCAGGGCGCCGACGCGGTGGTCGAACGCATTCGGTACTGGGGTGAGCACCGCCACGACATCGAGCACGAAATCGACGGCCAGGTGATCAAGGTCGACGAGTTCACCCTGCAACGCCGCCTCGGCAGCACCTCGCGCGCCCCACGCTGGGCCATCGCCTACAAGTACCCGCCGGAGGAGGCCACGACCCGCCTGCTCGACATCCAGGTCAACGTCGGCCGCACCGGCCGGGTGACGCCGTTCGCCGTGATGGAACCGGTCACCGTCGCCGGTTCCACGGTCGCGATGGCCACGCTGCACAACGCCTCGGAGGTCGAGCGCAAGGGCGTGCTGATCGGCGATACCGTCACCATCCGCAAGGCCGGCGATGTCATTCCCGAGGTCCTCGGCCCGGTGGTCGACGTGCGTGACGGCAGCGAACGGCGCTTCGTCATGCCCACCCACTGCCCGGAATGCGGCACCGAGCTCGCTCCCGAGAAGGAGGGCGATGCCGATATCCGCTGCCCGAACCAGCGGCACTGCCCCGCGCAGCTGCGGGAGCGGGTCTTCCACATGGCCGGGCGCGGCGCGTTCGACATTGAGGCGCTGGGCTACGAGGCCGCGATCGACCTGCTGAAGTCGGGCGCGATCGCGGACGAGGGCGATCTGTTCGACCTCACCGAGGAGAAACTGCTCGGCACAACGCTTTTCGTCAACAAGAGCGGCACCCTCTCGGCCAACGGCAAACGCCTGCTGCAGAATCTGGACAGCGCGAAGGACCGTCCGCTGTGGCGGGTGCTGGTGGCGCTGTCCATCCGCCACGTCGGGCCGACCGCGGCGCGCGCCCTGGCCGCCGAACTGGGAAGTATGGCGGCGATCGAGGAGGCGTCGGCCGAGGCGCTGGCGGCCGTCGACGGCGTCGGCCCGACCATCGCGGCCGCGGTGAAGGAATGGTTCACCGTCGACTGGCACCGCACCATCGTCGGCAAGTGGCGTGCGGCCGGGGTGCGGATGGAGGACGAGCGCGACGAATCCATCGAACGCAACCTGGAAGGGCTGTCGATCGTGGTCACCGGCTCCCTGCAAGGATTTTCCCGCGACGAGGCCAAGGAAGCGATCCTGGTGCGCGGCGGCAAGGCGGCCGGATCCGTGTCGAAGAAGACGGCCTTCGTGGTGATCGGTGATTCCCCCGGGTCCAAGGCGGCCAAGGCCGAGGAACTCGGTGTGCCCATTCTGGACGAGGACGGGTTCCGCACGCTGCTGGCGGAGGGGCCCGATGCGGTGCGGCCGGAGTCGGATACCGAGGACGAATCGGACTGAGGATGGATCAGCTGGATACGGGGGTGCGGATTCGTCCCGCCGGCCCGGACGATTTCGCGGCGATCGCACTGCTCACGGTCGACACCTACGTCGGCGAGGGGCATGTGCATTCCGAAAGTCCCTATGTGGCAGAACTTTCCGATACCGAGACCAGAGCGCGCGAAGCCGAGGTCCTCGTCGCGGAGCGCGACGGGGACCTGCTCGGTTCGCTGACCATCGCGCGGCCCGGCACCCCGTACGCCGATATCGCGGGGTCGGGCGAACTGGAGTTCCGCATGCTCGCGGTCGCCAAGCGTGCCCGTGGCGCCGGTGTCGGCACCGCTTTGGTCCGGACCGTCGTCGAGACGGCCCGGGCGGAGAGTTTCGCCGCCGTGGTGCTGACCACGATGCCCGGGATGGCCGACGCACGCCGCATCTACGAGCGGCTGGGATTCGTCCATGTGCCGGAACGGGATTGGCACACCGACGCCGGGCTGCCGCTCACCGTGATGCGGCTGGAGCTCACGCGAGGCGCTTAGGCGCATCCGGCGCGAGGCGGGCAGGGGCGGGCACCGCGCAGGTGCCCACCGCTGCTCGTCGCCGAAATGTGCTGCGCCGCAAGCGGTTCAGCTCAGCACGGTGGCGATGATGCCCGCCAGATAGCCCAGCCGCGCGATCTCGGACGGACGGAAATCCGGCCCGCCGGGGCGGCCCAGCAGCAGCGCCTTGCCGGTGTTGCCGAGCGGGGCGGCCGCGAGCTTGGTGTCCATGTCCCGCCAGATCTGCGGGACCCAGTCGGCCTCGGGATCGAGGGCGGTCGGCTTCTCGAGCGGCATCCACGGCACACTGCCGGCCTGCGTCTCGGGTGCGCTGGTGCTGCCGACCAGACGCTGGCCGCCGCCGTGCGGGCCCAGATCCATCACGGTGCTCCATCCGACCTGCAGGACGCGCGGGACGCCGTCGACCAGCACTTGCAGCCGGTCGTCGCGGGCGGTGGCGACCTGGTCGATCAGCTCCAGCTCGCGATGGGTGTCGAGAATGCCGGAATACGGACGCAGCGAATCGACCCGCACATCGGCGAGCGATTCCGCCGCGGTGATCAACGTGTCGGGCAGCGCGCCCGACGGAACTTCCACCACCAGATCGTCGATCGCATATCCTGCGCCGCGTTCGACGACATCCAGCGAGAGGATGTCGGCGCCGACGGAGCCCAGCGCTACTGCGAGTGAACCGAGACTTCCTGGGCGATCCGGAAGCTGCACGCGAAGCAGATATGACACGTGCTTGCCTTCCTTTCCTGTGCGACCGAGACTTTCGGACGTATACCCGAGTCTCGCAATACTTACACCCACTGCTTCCGGCAAACGATTCCACGCGGGGGCAGTGAGGTACGCCACATTCATTGTCGGCCGAACCCCCGGTGCCGTGCCAGTGCCGTTCCGATGACGTTGTGATGTCAACCGTGTGTCCGGCGCGCACCGGAACGAACAGCGCAGCCCGACCGTGACCGGATGGCTACAACACGCACCCATTAGGCTGTGTTGTCCGAGCCTAATGGGAGGCCCTGCGTGGTTACGCATCCGCTGCCGCCTCCGGGCCTCGACCCCATTAGGCTGTCCCATGCGCAGCACACTGCGCCATCGACACGCACCAACCTGCCGAAAGGGGATTCGCGGTGTCCGCCATCTCCCGCGACGAGGTCGCACACCTCGCCCGGTTGTCCCGGCTCGCCCTCACCGACGAAGAGCTCGATCTGTATGCCGGTCAGCTGGATTCGATCCTGAGTCACGTGCAGGTCATCACCGAGGTCGCCGCCGACGTACCGGCCACCGCGTCGCCGAACCCGACCGCCAACGTCACCCGCCCGGATGTGGTCGTTCCCGGGCTCAGCCCGGACGAGGCCCTGTCCGGCGCCCCCGCGGTCGACGAGCAGCGGTTCATGGTTCCGCAGATCCTGGGAGAAGGCGAGTAATGAGCGGCGATCTGACGAAACTGTCCGCGGCCGAGCTGGCGGAGAAGATCCACGGCCGCGAGGTGTCCTCGGTGCAGGTCACCGAGGCGCATCTGCAGCGCATCGCAGAGGTCGACGGTGAGCTCAACGCCTTCCTGCACGTCGCCGGTGAGCAGGCGCTGGTGACCGCCGCCGAGGTCGACGCCGCGATCGCCGCGGGCACCGTGGCCTCGCCGCTGGCGGGAGTTCCGTTGGCGCTCAAGGACGTTTTCACCACCACGGATATGCCGACCACCTGCGCGTCGAAGATTCTCGAGGGCTGGGTGTCGCCCTACGACGCGACCGTGACGGCCAAACTGCGCGCCGCAGGCATCCCGATCCTGGGCAAGACGAACATGGACGAGTTCGCGATGGGTTCGTCCACCGAGAACTCGGCGTACGGCCCGACCCGCAACCCGTGGGACACCAGCCGCATCCCCGGCGGGTCCGGCGGCGGTTCGGCGGCGGCCCTGGCCTCCTATCAGGCGCCGCTGGCGATCGGCACCGACACCGGTGGTTCCATCCGTCAGCCCGCCGCGGTCACCGCGACCGTCGGTACCAAGCCGACCTACGGCACCGTCTCCCGCTACGGCCTGGTCGCTTGCGCGTCGTCGCTGGACCAGGGCGGCCCGTGTGGTCGCACCGTGCTCGACACCGCCTTGCTGCACGAGGTGATCGCCGGTTACGACCCGAAGGATTCGACCTCGCGCGATGTGCCGGTGCCGGCGCTCGTGGAGGCCGCTCGCGCGGGTGCGCGCGGCGATCTGACCGGCGTCAAGGTCGGCGTGGTGAAGGAGCTGCATTCCGACAGCTATCAGCCGGGTGTGCTCGCCTCCTTCGACGCCGCGGTGGCGCAACTGAAGGATCTGGGCGCCGAGGTGGTCGAGGTGTCGTGCCCGCACTTCGAATACGCGCTGGCGTCCTACTACCTGATCCTGCCGAGTGAGGTCTCGTCCAATCTGGCTCGCTTCGATGCCATGCGGTACGGCCTGCGCGTCGGCGACGACGGCGCCCACTCCGCGGAGCAGGTCATGTCGCTCACCCGCGAGGCGGGGTTCGGCCCGGAAGTCAAGCGCCGCATCATGATCGGCACCTACGCGCTCTCGGCCGGATACTACGACGCCTACTACGGTCAGGCGCTGAAGGTGCGCACCCTGATCGCGCAGGACTTCGACAGGGCCTACGAGACCGTCGATGTGCTGGTCTCGCCGACCAGCCCGTTCACGCCGTGGAAGCTGGGGGAGAAGGTGAACGATCCGTTGGCGATGTACCTGTCGGACCTGTGCACCCTCCCGACCAACCTGGCCGGGCACTGCGCGATGTCGGTGCCGTCCGGGCTGTCAGCCGACGACGGCCTGCCCGTGGGCCTGCAGATCATGGCGCCGGCGCTGGCCGACGACCGGCTCTACCGCGTGGGCGCCGCCTACGAGGCCGCGCGCGGCCCGATCGCCTGAGCGCAAGCGATCGGCGAGCTCGTTCCGGGGGCCCGGATGCGTGGCGGCGTACCCATCAGGTGACGCCGCCGCGCGGGCCGGACGACAGGCGCGCGTTTCGGATCGTCGATACGCCGATTACGGCCGCGGCCACGGGCGGCCGTCGAGCCGCTCGATATCGGTGTTGAAGCGCTGCAGATAGTCGGCGAAGCGCGCGACGTCGTCGGGAGACCAGCCCTCGAGCACGCGGCCCAGACCTTCGATATTGGCGTTGCGTTCGGCGTCGAGGTTCTCCTCGCCCGCCGGTGTGATGCGGAATTTGCGGGCCATTCCGCCCTCGGGATCGGGGATGCGCTCGACGTGTCCGGCGCGCAACAGCGCCGCGGTCTGCCGGTTGAGGGTGGAGGCGTCGAGACCGAACGCCTCGCTGAGCTGGCCGATCGACATCGGGCCCTCGATGGCGAGCCGGCTGAGCAGCAGGTAGGCGCTGCGATCGAGACGGGTGCCGTCGCGGCGATAGCGCGGGTGAATGGTGTAGCGGCCGAGCAGCATGGTCTCGAATTCCACCAGATTCGTGGGCTTGTCCATGCCGTCCTTCCGCCGATTTACAGTTCTGACCTGCGAGAACCGGTATAGCACACGGCCGGGGCCGGGCGGGCACGGTGGTCGGCTGGGTGGGAGCGGCGCCGTGGTCGCCGTGGCTGCCGCACTCGACGTCAGCAGCTCCCGAGGGCGGTGCCCTGATCGAATCCGTAGCGGTGGCCGTGGCCGGGCCCCGGGGCGAGGGCGGAGAGCATATCCGCGGTGGTCTGCACCCAGCTCAGTCCCGGCAGCCATATCGGATGGGGTGCGTCGTGACGGGCACCGGTGAGATCGGGTGCGCGCCAGAGCAATTGCGGCGACCACTGCACCACCGGATCGGAGGAGTTGGCGAGGACGGTGGCCCCGCCGCGGTGCACGGCCGATGCCGGCGGGCCCGCCCACAGCGCGGCGCAGACCCGCGCGCCTTCGTCCCGGTCGTCGGCGAAGATCGCGCTGCCCGCGGTCGCGCCCAGGCTCTGGCCGTAGACGTAGAGCTTCGGCGGATGGGCCAGGCCGGACAGGCGTCGTTCGATGCCGGTGAACAGTGCCCGTGCCGAGCGTTCGGCGTCGGCCCGGGCGAACAGGAAGGTCGCCCAGCTGGGAGCCTGCGAATATTGCATGCCGACGAGCGTCGCATCGCCGTCGAACCGTTCGTCCAGGCCGCGAGCGGCATTGGCGTCGAGCCAGCCCGATCCGGTCGGCACCATCATCACGAGGTGGGCGCGGTCGAATCCGCCGGATCGTTCGATCTCCCGAATCGCCAGCGCGACACGGGAATCGAGATCGGGAGCCGAGTCCAGACCGATGTAGACGCGCACCGATCGGCCGCGTTCGGCGACGAATTTGCGCCCCTCCGCTCCGAGCGAGGCCCAGCTCACTTCCGAATCCGGGCTGCCCGAGCGGGTGTAGGAGACCGGCCGCACCACTGTGGGATCCATGGCGGCGTCGGCCGAGGCGAATGCCGACCGCTGCCAATTCACGACTGCCGGAAGCAGGGCGAACTGGCAGCCCAGGACGGTGGCGGTGACCAGTGCGGTCGCCCGCAGTCTTCCCACATACCGTGCCGCCCAGCGTAATCCACGCCCGACGAGCACGATCGGAACGACCACCGCGACGACGCCGATCGCCCAATGCAGCCAGTACCGCACACCTACCGGCGGAAAATCCATGGCCGCCCGCAGCCGGTTCTGCCAGTACCAGGCATGGGTCAGCGCGGCACCGGCCACCGAGCAGGATGCGATCAGGATCGCACTCCGGAACCGCCTCGTCCGCACCTGCATATCGAACGTCCAGTGCCTCAACACCTTCCGTCCTAGTCCCGCCACACCCAGCGCGATGAGTACCAACAGCGCGGTGAGCAACGCTTGCGCGATCGAGGTGCGCGGAAGTAGGCCCGGCGCCAGCGAGGCGGAAATCCCCGCCGCCACAGCCACCAGTGTCCCGGTCCGAGGCGTGCCGATGGTGACGAGCCGCCGAATCGTCGCGCCGAGTGCGTGCCGCGCCCGCTCGGACGCACGGGGAGGCAGCGTCGTGGGAGTTGGTTCGCCGAGCGAGGGTGGTGCGAAGCATGTCCGTACGGTGGCATCGGAGTCGGCTGCCGACGAATTGCCCTGCGTGCCAGTTGAATCTGCAGGACGGTGGGAGTGCTTCGGCGTCGATCGGTGCTTACCGTTCGTGCCAGTGCCAGTGCCAGTGCCAGTGCCAGTGCCAGAGCCCGTGCCCGGCGTCGCCGTCCTTCGTAGGTTGCTCGCCGGTTGGGTGCACGAAACCTCTCGCCCCCCACCCGGCCGCTGGAATGGTGAAAGTTCCAGCGCCGTAACGGACATCCGCGCCCGATCCGGTACCCATCCGCCGGCGCCGCCTCCCGCCGCCGCTGTCACCGGAGTGCCGAGCCACAGGCCGATCCCGTCGACACCCCGCACCGTAACGCTGCGGAGCTGAATAGCCCTGCGCGACAGCCACTCGCGTGCTCCTCGTGCGGCCTGCGACGCCGCTGCACCGATGCGTGCGGCGGGGAGAACGCGCCGGTCACGATCGCCGGCACTCCCAGCCCGGCGTCCGCTCCACCCGCGCCCGGCCGGTACACCGCGATTCGAATCCGACCACGGCGACCACCGATTCGCCGGTGCCGCCGTACGTTGCCCTCCCCGTCGCGGCCGGATGGTTCGGCGCACGATGGCGAACAACGCCGCCACCATCAGCAGCACCATGGCGAGCCGGGCGAGCACGTGGGCGATCTGCGGTCCGAGCTCCGTTCCGGAGAGCTGCCGGCCGAACAGGTATTCGGGCATCGGCGCGGCGTAGTTCTGGCGGCGGGAGTTCAAATCCACCGCCGCGGTGGCGACGGATGCCATCGTGGTGCAGCGAGCGCGGGCGAGCAGATCGCCGCGCGTATCGCAGGCGGCGAACATCCGGGTTTCGAGGGCGTTGTCGACGGCTCGGCGTGCCCACGGGCCGAGGGGATGGCCGCGATCTGCGGCGTAACGCAGCAGGTCGTAGCCGAGGTCGTGGGCCTTGCAGGCGGTGTCGAATTCGGTGGGCAACGGAATCGGCGAGGAGCACTCACCGGACGGATCGACCGGCATACCTGCCAGCTGAACCGGCCGATACCCCTGTGTCGCAGCGAAATCCGCGGGCATCACCGCCAGCTCCGGCCGGTCACCGGTCAGCGCCCGCACCGCATCGCGCGCGGCCGCATTCTCCGGCGCGGGTCCGACTTCGGCCGCCCCCGCCCCCGGCGATGACGACACCAGAATCGCGATCACCGCCGCGACGAGGGAGACGAATCCGGCGATCACGCGCAAAGGCCCACGCCGCCAACGCTTTACGCCGCACCTGCGCGCCGCCCCGCCCCGACTTGGCATCGCGGCTGACAGCGTACCGTCGTGCCCGCGCCGCGCACATCGGCCGTCGCGTCCCGGCCCGGCGTCGACCACTGTGGTCCCGCCGGCCCCGTGCCCCGACCCATCCGCAATTTCGCTCATGGCGGTCGAAGGTAGGAATCGGGAACCGGCGCGCACCTCACGCTGCGGATCGATTTCGGCACCGCTACCGGGGTGCGCGCGGTCGGCCGTCTCATACCCCGGTAGGGGGCGAGATGTCGATCCCGGGGGTGAGGACGGATCGCCGGGAAATTTCTAGGCTCGTCACCATGAGACGGGCGATACGAGTGGCGCGGCAGGCGCGGGCGGCGGCGCGAACTCCGGGCCGGGCGCGGCTGTGGTTCGACATGGCGACGGTGGTGGTCGTGGGAACGCTGTTCGCGGTCGGCTGGCCGACCCTGCACCTCACCCATCAGGTGCCGGCCGCCGCACAGCCGTTCATCGCCGCGCTGGCGGTCTTTCCGCTGGCGTTGATCCGCGTCAACCCGGCGCTGGGCTGGGCCATCTCGGCCGGTGCGGCATTGCTGATCGCGCTGGCCATCCCGCATCAGCCGGGCAACGATCTGCCGTACCAGGTCGTGCACATTCTGGTGTTGTTCGCGTTGCTGTTCGCGGTGGCGGTGCGGGCGCCCATGCAGATCGTGCTGATCGCGTGGATCGCCTCGTCACTGCTGTTCGCGACCACGATGGCGGGCACCAGCTCGTTCGCGGAGGCGGGTTTCGGCTGGCCGCTGGCGATGACCGGGCTGGTCGGATTCGGTCTGCTGGTGCGCTGGCTGGTGCTGTCGCGGCAGGCGCTGGTGCGGCAGGAGGAACAGAACGAACTGGAACGGGCTCGCCGCGCGATCCTCGAGGAGAAGGCTCGCATCGCGCGCGATCTGCACGACGTGGTCGCCCACCACATGTCGATGGTCGTGGTGCAGGCACAGACCGCGCCCTATCGGGTGCCGGACGTGTCGGACGCGGCCCGTGCGGAGTTCGACTCCATCGGCGCCTCCGCCCGGGAGGCGCTCAACGAGATCCGCAGTATGCTCGGCGTCCTGCGCAGCGACGGTCAGCTGCCCGAACACGCGCCGCAACCGGTCGCCGCGGACGTGGTGTCGGTTCTGGACGGCGTGCGCCGGGCGGGTGTGCGCATCGACTGGACCATCGACGGTCCGCTCGCCGCGGTCCCCGATACCGTCGGCCTCGCGCTGTACCGGATCGTGCAGGAGTCGCTGTCGAACGTCTCGCGGCATGCGCCGGGCGCGGCGGTCACCGTGACGTTGACGGTGGCGGTGCAGGCAGTGGAGGTGCTGGTCGCCAACGATGCCGGGACGGGCGGGGTGCCGGTGGTGAGCTCGGACGGCAGCGGTATCTCCGGAATGCGGGCCCGGGCGGAATCCATCGGCGGCATGCTGGCCGCCGGCCCGCGCTCCGAAGGTGGCTTCCAGGTGTACGCGCGGTTACCGATCCTCGTCGCGGAAGGAACCGTCGAGGCACCCGCCGCGGCTGCCCTGCCGGGCGCGCGGAACTGAGTGCGCGGTCGTGTAAGACTTAGCGGCGATGCTCACCTATTTCCAAGCCATCGTGATCGGCGCGCTGCAGGGCGTCACCGAATTGTTCCCCATCTCGAGCCTGGGCCATTCCGTGCTGGTGCCGGCCTGGTTGGGCGGCAGCTGGGAGAAGCTGGTCACCGAGGGCGACTCCGACAACGGCACCCCGTATCTGGCCTTCGTGGTCGCCTTGCACGTGGCGACCGCGCTCGCACTGCTGGGCTACTACTGGCGGGATTGGCGCGACATCATCATCGGCTTCGTGACCACGCTGCGCACCCGGCGCATCGAGACCTCGTCGCAGCGGCTGGCCTGGCTGATCGTGCTGGCGACCATTCCCGTGGGCGTGCTCGGCCTGCTGCTGGAACATCCGCTGCGCACGTTGTTCGCGACGCCGATCTACGCGAGCATCTTCCTCACCCTCAACGGCGTGGTGCTGATCGTCGGCGAGGGCCTGCGCCGGCGCAACGCGCCGTCGCTGGCCGAATACGGTCGCCGCTTCGCCGCGGACGAGGCCCGCGCCGACGCGCAGGCGCGCGGTGTGGCGCTCCAGGAGGATCTCGAGGTCCCCTCCGACGAGCGGCTGGCGGCGCTGTCGGTCAAGGACGCGCTCGGCATCGGCCTGGCCCAATCCGGTGCGCTGCTGGCCGGATTCAGCCGCTCCGGCCTCACGATGGTCGGCGGTCTGCTGCGCGGACTCGACCACGAGGACACCGCGAAATTCGCCTTCCTGCTCGCCACCCCGGTCATCCTGGCCGCGGGCGTGCTGAAGCTGCCGGAGCTGGCCGGTCCGCAGGCCGCCGGCATCCACGGACAGGCGCTGGTGGGGGCGATCGTCGCCGGCATCGCGGCGTGGCTGGCGGTGCGATTCCTGGAACGGTTCTTCAAGTCCCGCACACTGCTGCCGTTCGCGGTCTACTGCTTGGTCGCGGGGCTGCTGTCGATCATCAGATTCATCTGAGGCGGGTATGCCCATCACCGTATTGATCGCCGACGATCAGGCGATGGTCCGGCAGGGGTTCGGCGCGCTGCTGGCCGCCCAGCCCGATATCAGCGTCATCGGCGATGCGGCCAACGGCGCGATCGCGGTGGCCGAGGCCAAACGGCTGCGACCCGATGTGGTGCTGATGGATGTGCGCATGCCGGAGATGAACGGACTCGAGGCGGCGCGCGCCATTCTGGCCGCCGGATTCGATCCGCCGGTGCGCGTGCTGATGCTGACGACCTTCGATATCGACGACTACGTGTACGAGGCGTTGGGCCTGGGCGCCAGCGGATTCCTGCTCAAGGACGCGCCCGCCGATGAACTGGTCCGCGCGGTGCGGGTGGTCGCCGAGGGACAGGCGCTGCTGGCGCCGACGGTCACCCGCCGCCTGATCGCCGATGTCACCCGTCGCCGCGCGCGCCCGAAACCCGCTCCCGCCCTGAACGCGCTGACCCCGCGTGAACGCGAGGTCCTCGAGCTGATCGCCAAGGGCATGTCCAACACCGAGATCGCCGAGGCACTGTTCGTCGCCGAGCAGACCGTGAAAACCCATGTCTCCAAGGTGTTTTCCAAACTCGATCTGCGTGACCGCGCGCAAGCGGTGGTGATCGCCTACGAATCCGGCCTGGTCACGCCGGGCTGAGCGATCCGAGTAGGATCCCCACCTGGTACGTCGCCGGAAGGGGGAACGTAGGTGTTGAACAACGGTGACGTGTTCGCCGGCTTCACCGTGGAGCGACTGCTCGGTCAGGGAGGGATGGGATCGGTCTATCTCGCGCGGCATCCGCGCCTGCCCCGGCTGACCGCGTTGAAACTGCTGAATCGCGAGCTGTACACCGATGCCGAGATTCGCGCCCGTTTCGAACGCGAGGCCGATCTGTGCGCACAACTCGATCATCCCGGCATCGTCGCCGTCTACGACCGCGGCGTCGAGGACGATCAGCTGTGGATCTGCATGCAGTATGTGGACGGCGTCGACGCCGCGACGGTGAATCCGCTGACGCTGCCGCCCGAGCGCGCGGTGCAGATCATCGAAGGTGTCGCCGACGCATTGGATTACGCACACGGCAACGGTGTGCTGCACCGAGATGTGAAGCCCGCCAACATCTTGCTGGCCCGGGCGGTGAGCGGCAAGGGAGAACGTGTTTTCCTCACCGACTTCGGAATCGCCCGCCTGCGTGAGGATTCCACGCACCTCACCCAGGCCGGCATGTTCACCGCCACCCTCGCCTACGCCTCGCCGGAACAGATGACCGGTGTCGAACTCGACCACCGCTCCGATCAGTATTCGCTGGCCTGTGCCCTGTACTGGCTGCTCACCGGAACCGGGCCGTTCGACTCCGAACATCCCACCGAGGTCATTCGCGGCCACCTACAACTGCCGGTCCCGCCGGCCAGTGCGCGGCGCGCCGGACTGTCCCCGGCGATCGACGGGGTGATCGCCCGCGCCATGGCCAAGCGAGCCTCCGAAAGATTCAGCAGCTGTACGGAATTCGCGGCCGCGGCGCGAGCGGCGCTGACCGCGCCCGCGGGGGCGCCGCCGGTGAGCGGTGCGGCTCCGACGCTGATCCGTCCCGGCGGGCCGTCGCTCGTGCAGCCGAACTCGGCGCGAGTTTCCGGCGGACCGCATCCTGGTACCCACACGCAGGGATACCCGCCCGCGAACGGTGCAGGCATGCCCGCCGGACCGCACCCCGACACCCATACGCAGGGATATCCGCCGGCGAACGGTGCTCGCGTGCCGACCGTGGTTCCCGTTGGGGGACAGCAATATTCGTCGGCCGCGAATACCGGCGGCCCGGCGAATGCCGCGTCCGCTCGGGTGCCGATGCCGGCCGCGACACACTCTCCCGCAGCACCTCCTCCCGGGATGCCATCGCCCGCAAGGCCCTCTCCCGCAGGGTATTCCGCGCCGCCGCCCGGCTACCCGCCTGCCCCGGGATACCGGCCGCGGCCCCCGAAGCGCTCGGGCGCGATGGTGGCCGCGATCATCGTCGCCGTGCTGGTGGTGGTGGCCGTCGTCGTCGCGATCGTGGTGGTGGTGCTGCAGAAGAACTCGAAGGGCAATGATTTCGCCGCTCTGAAGTCGACGTTCCCGCAGCTGGTGAAGCCCTCGGGTGTGGGAAGCAGCGGCACCGGATACGACGGCCAGTCCTGTTTCCGCGAGACCGACGGCAAAACCCTGCGTACGCCGGGTGACGCCGCCGATCTTCGTTTGGGTTCGTGGACCGCCGCGTGGGACTGCTGGGGAGCGGTGGACAAGCCTGAATACGCGGTCCTGTCCTACGACTCGTCGTCGGATGCGCAGCGCGTGGTCGCGGGGTTGCCCGCCAACCGGAAGGGGGCGGGCGTCACGGGTAGCGACGTGAAATACGACAGCTACATGTGGAAGTCGGCGGACTCCGCGATCCCCAACGAATTCTGGAAAGTCATCGCGTTCCGGGACTCGGCGCGATCGCGATATCTGATCGTCGCACACGGTCAGTACTGGCCCGGTTTGCAGGAGGGCAAGACGTACCAGGAGTTCGATACCTGGTGCAACGACATGCCCATGGCATAGGGCCGCGCCGCCGGCGCGGCGCCGGCCTCCCTCACCCGAAGAACGCGGCGGCCTCCCCGTGCCGATCGGTCGGTACCAGCTTGAGCTGTTTGGTGGCCTCCGCCAGCGACACCAGGCCGATCTCGGTGCCGTGCAGCGCCACCATCTGACCGAACTGGCCGGCGTGGACCGCTTCGGCGGCGTGCAGGCCGAAGCGCGTCGCGAGCACCCGGTCGTAGGCCGTCGGCTTGCCGCCACGCTGGACGTGGCCCAGCACCGTGGTGCGGACCTCCTTGCCGATGCGGCGTTCGATCTCCACGCCCAACTGGTGGGCCACCCCGGTGAACCGCTCGTGGCCGTATTCGTCGACCCCGCCCTCGCGCAGGTGGAACGAGCCCTCGGCGGGTTTCGCGCCCTCGGCGACCACGCAGATGAAGTGTGAATCACCGCGCTGGAAGCGGCGTTTGATCATGGTGCACACCTCGTCGACGTCGAAGGGCACCTCGGGGACGAGGGTGAGGTGGGCGCCGGAGGCGATGCCGGAATTCATCGCGATCCAGCCGGCGTGGCGGCCCATCACCTCCACCAGCATGACGCGCTGATGCGATTCCGCGGTGGTGTGCAGCCGGTCGATGGCGTCGGTGGCGATGGTGACGGCGGTGTCGTGGCCGAAAGTGGTGTCGGTGCAATCGATGTCGTTGTCGATGGTCTTCGGTACGCCGACCACCGGCACCCCTTCGTCGGAGAGCCAGTGGGCGGCGGTGAGGGTGCCCTCCCCGCCGATCGGGATGAGGGCGTCGATGCCGTTGTCGTCGAGGGTGCGTTTGATTCGCCCCAGTCCCTCGAGCAGCACGTCGGGATTGGTGCGGGCGGTGCCGAGCATGGTGCCGCCCTTGGTCAGCAGCCGGTCGGTGCGGTCGTCGTTGTGGATGTGGATCTTGCGATCCTCCAGTAACCCGCGCCAACCGTCCTGGAAGCCGACGATCGCGTCACCGTAGCGGCCGTTCGCAGTGCGAACGACAGCTCGGATGACCGCGTTCAAGCCTGGGCAGTCCCCGCCTCCGGTCAAGACTCCGATGCGCATGCCGCTATCTTGCCGCGCCCGGCCGCGCGGCGCAGCCCCGCCCCCGTTAACCGGCGGTTACAGCAACCGGCTACCACAGACAGCGGACATTGCGGGCGCGCGGTGGTGTCGTCGCGCGGCCGCGCGGTGGTGTGATTGCGCGGCCGCGCGGTGGCGTCATTGCGCGGCCGCGCGGTGGCGTCACTGCGCGGGCGCGCAGTGGCCGGCCGGAAGGTCGTCGAGATGTTGCGTGATCAGCCCCGCCATCTTGTTGAGAATCTGGGTGCCGTCGTCGAAGGTGCCCGATGTCGCCTGTGCGGCAAGGGAAATGGCGACATCGCCGTTGGGTGTGGTCAGCAGGCCGAATTGGCGGACCAGGTAGTTGCCGCTCGGATCGGGGCCCCAGCCGCCTTTGAAACGGGTGTTGTCCAAATGTCCGAGGCCCCACTGCTGGCCCCAGACCACCTTGCCCATCAGCGTGGTGACGGTGTCGGCGTCGGGCAGGCAGGGCAGTCGCGATGCCCAGCGCACCTGGTCGGCCAGCGACCAGTCGGCCTGGCCGAACGCCGAGTACTCGGCGCGTGAGCGGGTCGCGGGGACGGTCGTGGTGGTGTCACCCCCTTCACGCAGCACCGCCTGCACCGCCTTGGCCGCCGCGTCGGGGGCGCCCAGCGCCTGCCACAGTCCGTCGGCGGCGGAGTTGTCGGACTCGGTGATGGCCGCCGACATCTGATAGGTGCTGGTGTTGCCGTTGGTGCGCAGAACGGCAAGTGTCAGTGGGACTTTCATGGTCGACCAGGAGGGGCCGGTGGTCCAATCGCCCATCTGCGCGGTGCGCTGGCCGCCGACCGCCATGATCGCCATACCGGCGTGCCCGTCCAGACTCGGCCGCAGCGCGGTGAAATCGGCTGCCAGCGAACCCGGCAGCGCGAACATCGTGACGGGGGCGGACGAGGTGCTCGCCCTGGTCGTCGTGGTCGGCATGCTGGTCTCGGAGGCGTTCGAGCAGGCCACCGGGCTCAGTAACAGGCCCGCTCCGAGCAGCGCCGCCGCACAGCGAACAGCGCGAAAAGCCATGGCCCGCTTCGTGCTCGGCCGGAGTGGTGCGTGCACCTGTTCACCTCCACATCATGCGGATGGCCCCGCACGGCACCATCCGTCAGACGAGGAATTGTGTGCGGTCGCGGCCCGCCGGTCAAATGCGCCGACCGTCGACGGCGCATATGAGACGACTGCGCAATCACCGCTCGCATTCTCCGCCGTGCAGTTCGTGCACGTGTTCGGACAGCAGTGCCGACATCCGGTTCATCATTTCGACCGCGTCATCATAGGAGCCCGAATCCGGTTGCGCCGCAAGGGCTACCGCGAGCTGACCGGACCACGTCGGCACCAGTCCGAACTGGCGGACCAGATACGCTCCGGTGTCGTCGTCGGGTCCCCAGCCGCCCTTGTACTCGGCGCCGACGAACGAACCCAGGCCCCAGCTCTGGCTGTCGGTGATCTGCTGCATCAGATCCACCACCCGCGAAGCATTGTGCAGGCACGGCAGCCGGGCGGCGAAGCGCAGCTGATCGACCAGACTCCACTGGGTGGCGCCGAAGACCATGGGGTCGTCGATGGATTGGCGCGCATCCGGATTGTGCCGGTCGGCGACATCGGTGGTGGTGTCGCCGGCCTCGCGCAGCACCGCCTCGACCGCTTCGGCCGCGGGTTCACCGCCACCCAGCGCGATCCAGAGTGCTTGGGCCGCATCGTTGTCCGAGGCGGTGATGGCGGCCTGTGCGACATCGGCCAGCCCGACCGGGTCCCGGCGCAGCGCCGCGAGGGCGAGTGGCACCTTGATCGTCGACCAGGCGACTCCCGTGGTCCAGTCGCCGAGCGTGATCACGCGGTCGCCGCCCACGGCCATCACCGCCAAGCCCATCCGGCCGGGTAACTGCGCGCGCAGGTTGGCGAAGCCGGCCACCAGACCGCTGGGCAGGCTGGGCGTCGAGTCGGGAACGGGCGCCGGACGCACCATGTCGGCGGGCGGCCGGGACAGGCCCGGCTCGGTACTGACCGCGGCACCGTGCGCCGCGCACGCCGAAACGAGAAGTGGGACAACTGCCAAGAACAACCGCCGCCGACCCTGGCGCCCGGTGGGCGTCGGGTCAGTAGACATAGACCACCGCGTTGTCACCGCCCGTACAGGTGACGACCTTGCCCGAACTGGTGCAGGTCATCGGATAGGACCGGCCCGTCACCGGACTCACCGCGATGATCGAGGTGCTGGCCTCGGCGGTGGCCGCGCTGGTCGCGCCGTGGGATTCGGCCGCTTGCGCATACGCCTTGCGCACCGCTTCCGCGAAACCGCAGGAGGTCACCGAGGAACCGGTCGCGGTCTTGGCGAACGAACCCTGGGTTGTCGAGGTCTGCGAGCACGGGGTCGCGCCGACCGGAAGATTGGCCGGCGTGCCGGTCGTGGTCGGCGCCGCGGTCGTAGCCGGCGCGGAGCTGGTCGCCGGTTGCTGGGCGGTCACCGCCGGGGCGGCCGGGCCCGGGGCGGTGGCCGGGTGGTCGTTGTTCGACGACGAGCCGAAGACCTGCCAGCCGACCACGCCGATACCCGCCAGGACGGCCGCACCCAGCACACCGAGGACGACCGGAACCGCGACCGATCGCGAGCGCTTCGCGGGGCGCGAATCCTGCGAACCCGTTGCCGCCACGGCGTATTCGTCATCGAAGTACTCGTCGTCGGCATAGCCGTCGTCGTAGCCGTCGTCCTCGTACCGGACGTCCTCCTCGTAGCGAGGGTCGTCGCGGTAGCGCAGATCGTCGTCGTAGCGGGTGTCGTCGTACCGGGCGTCGTCGTAGCCCTCGTCTCCGGCGACATCGAGGAACTGCGTATCGCCCGCTGCCTTCGCGGCGGTGCCGAACTGCGAGACATCGAGGAACCGGGTGTCCTGGTCGCGGGGCGTGCGATCGGTGCCGCCGGTGCGGAACTGCGAGATGTCGATCAGTTCGGTCTTCTCGCCGGGCTGCAGGTCGGCGTCGGAGAGGTCGGCATCGGAGAGGGCGGCGCCGGATCGCGCGTTGGCCTCGGGACGGGTGCTGAACTGCGTCGGGTCGAGCAGTTGGGTGCGGTGTTCGGAACCCGGTGCCGAATCCTGCTCGGCGTCGGAATGTTCGGCGTCGGAGTGGTCGGCGCGGTCGCGAACCTCTTCGCTCCCGGGCACGCCGTACGCGCGGGTCGGTACGGCCGCGGACCGCCGGGCCGGCTCGGCCGCGCGCGGCACGACTGGTTCTGCGACCGGCCGTGCCGATCCTGCCGCGCCCGACGCGGGTGGCTTGCGCATCGGCAGGCTCGGCAAGGTCGTCGGTTTCGGCTCCGCCGCAGGGGTTTCGGCGGTCAGCGTGAAGTGGAACTCGCCCGGTTCGACCAGCGTCGGATCGGCGGGGCGGATGACCGGCAGATCGCCGGACGTATCGCGCTCGTCCCTGCTCGGCGGCGGGATGATGCGCAGCGTGCCCGTGGTCTCGTACGCGCGCGACGTGGCCGCGGGGGCGTCGGTGCCGGCGGCCCGGTCCGCACCGGCCGCGTCGTTCGGAGCCGGGGCGCCTGCCGATGCGGCTGCTGAAACAGGCTGCGCGGCACCGGCATTGGCCGTGTCAGCAGCTGCGCTCGCGGCGGTGTCACCGGCGGCGACAGGGCCGCGTGGCTGGAAGTTTGCCGCAATCGTCGGTCCGTCCGGTCCGAACGGCTGGAACGTCGTCGGTTCCGGCGTGCGGCGGTAGTCGTTGTCCCGCGCCGCCGCCACGTCCACCGGGCTGGGGCCGGAGGGCGTGTCCCCGCCGCGCGGGGTGTTCGCGAGCAATTCCGCGCCGAAGACCTTCGGCGTCCCGGAATCGAACGGCGTCCCCGCGGTACTCGACTCGGCGGGCATCCGTCCGCCCAGTCCCAGCGCGGCGCGCGCGGCGGCTGCGAACTGTCCGGCGGTCTGATACCGGTCCGCCGGCGCCTTCGCCATTGCGCGCGCGATCACCCCGTCGATGGCCTCGGGCACGCCGGCCCGCGCGGCGCTGGCACGCGGGGGCGGTTCCGACAGATGCGACCGGATCAGCACACTGACGCTCTCGGCCGGGAAGGGCGTCGCGCCGGTCAGGCATTCGTGCAGGACGCAGGCCAGCGAATAGATGTCGGCACGGGCGGTCACGGTCCCCGAGTCGAATCGCTCCGGCGCCATATAGGTGTAGGAACCGGCGGCGTGGCTGCCCGTGGTGTGCGGGTTGTCGCCCTCGTCGCGGGCGATGCCGAAATCGGTGAGATACGCGAAATCGGCCGGGGTGACGAGGATGTTGCCGGGCTTGACATCCCGATGGACCAGCCCCGCGGCGTGTGCCGCATCCAGTGCGGCGGCCACTTGCTCGACGATCGCCACCGCGCGGTCGGCATCGAGCTTTCCCTGCCGGCGCAGCAGCGTGCGCAGGTTCTCGCCGCGCACCAGGCGCATATCCAGGAACAGGGAGCCGCCGGTCTCACCCCAGTCGTGAATCGGGATGATGTGCGGTTCGGCCAGCCGGGCCGCCGCCTGCGATTCGCGGCGGAAGCGTTCCTGATACGTCGCGTCTTGCGCGAGCTGTTCGGGCAGGATCTTGAGCGCGACGACGCGATCCCTACCGGTATCGAACGCCTCGTACACCTCGCCCATACCACCGCGACCGAGCAGCGAGCGCACCTCGTACGGGCCGAATCTGGTGCCGACCCGTGACCTCGGCACTTCCACCGGTGAACCTCCAACTCCTGGGCAAGGTGGCCAACCTGCCCGGCGCCGCACCGGGTTGCCTGCCCCTCAGAACGCCGATTCTCCGGGTGCGACCACGCCGTGGTCAAACGCGAAGACGATCGCGGCCGCCCTGTCTCGTAACCCTAGCTTGCCGAAAATGTGTCCGACGTGGCTCTTTACCGTTACTTCGGAGATGCCGAGTTCGCCGGCGATCTCGGAGTTGACCCGCCCGCGGCCGATCAGTTTGAGCACCTCGAGTTCGCGAGCGGTGAGCTCCGCCATGCGGGAGCGAGTGTCGGTGGGGACCGGCCGCGCCGTCCGGTAGGCCGACAGCACCCGGCCGGTGACGGACGGATCGAGCCAGGAGCCGCCCTCGGCCACGGTGCGCACCGCCCGGATCAGATCCTCGGCGGGGGAGTCCTTGAGGATGAAGCCCGCCGCGCCTGCCCGCAGCGCACCGGAGAGCAGATGGTCGTCGTCGAAGGTCGTGAGCACCAGCACCGGCGGCGCGTCCGCGCGGGTCCGCAGCCGCCGGGTCGCGTCGATGCCGCCGACCCGCTTCATCCGCAGATCCATCAGCACCACGTCCGGCCGGTATTCGGCCAAGGCGGCCGGCACCTCGTCACCGTCGCCGCATTCGGTGACCACGAAGCCGTCGCGGCGGCGCAGGATCCGTCGCAGTCCACCGCGCACGAGTTCCTGGTCGTCGACGACGAGCACGGTGGTGGTCGCGGTATCGGTGTCGGTGAGCGGACTCTGACCCGGATTCACGTGCCCTCCTGCGTTCTACGGGACACCCGCACCCGGTCGGCGCGGGTATGTCTCACCGATCCCGGTGCCCTGCGGGACACCCGCACCCGGTCGGACGGGTTGGCGGACGCGCCGGCATGTCTCACCGCTCCTCCTGGCGTTTGCGGGTGAGCGAGGTGATCGCGTCACGCACCTTCGTCAGGGGATCGTCGAGTCCGCTCACCGGGCACACCTCGTCGGGAGCGAGCGGGATGCGGGCGCGCACCTGCCAGTACTCGCCCGATCGGCCGGCCGACAGATTGCCGTTCAGGGTCGCCGTGCGCTGGCGCATGCCGTTGATCCCCATTCCGCGGCCGGTGCGCGGCGCCGGGCCCTGCGGCAGCGTATTGCGCACGCGCACGGTCACTTCGGCGGGGGTCACGGCGATGTCGAGGGACGCTTGCGCACCCGGCGCGTGCTTGGCGATATTCGACAGCGATTCCTGACTGATCCGGTACAGCGCCAGACCCGTTGACGCGGACACCGCCGCGGTGTCGCCGGTGAGGTGGTAGGTCACCGACAGCCCGGCGCCGACGAAATCGGCGACCAGGTCGGCGATGTCCTCGAGACCCGGTTCGGGGGTCATCGCGGACGGGCGCTGATCGAGCAGGCCGACGGTGTGCCGGATATCGGCCATCGCCTGGCGGCCGAGGCGTTCGGCATCGCCGAGTGCGTCGATGGCCTCGTCGACATCGCGATCGGTCTCCAGTGCGTGCCGGGCCGCGGTCAGGTGCAGCAGCGTGACGCTCAGGGAGTGGGCGATCACGTCGTGGACCTCGCGGGCGATCCGGCGGCGTTCGTCGTCGGCCGCCTGCGCGGAGCGAATCGCCTGATTCTCGCGCTCCTGATCGAGTGACTGCCGCTGGAATTGCAACATCAGGCCGACCATCCAGCCCAGCACGATCGCGACCACGTACACCTGCACCAGTTCGGCGGAGCCCAGGGCGTAGAAGACGACGATCTCCGCGACGGCGGCGATCATCCAGAACAGGCTGACCCGTTTCGGCGCGATCGCCCCGATCATCCCGACCATCACGGTCAACACCAGCGGAGAACAATCGGGTGAGACCGGCTGCAGCAGGAACAGCGCCTGGGCGGTGAGCGCGGACAGGCCGAACACGGCCGGTTTCGGCGGCAGGTCGAACAAGAACAGCAGCGGATAGCAGGCGAACAACAGCGCCACCGCGAGGAAGGGCACCCCGGTCGAGAAGTACTGGCTGCGCAGCGCCGCGGCCGCGACCGCCGCCACCACGACCGCGATATCCGCGGTGACGACCACCGAGACGGGATAGCCGTAGGACATCTCCTCGACCCGCCGCCGCAGCGTACCGGCCGGATCGTGCACGAGGTCCAGGAGACGACGCGCGACCCGCCCCAGTGCCAGGCGGGTCCGGCCCGGGCGCCGCGGCGCGCGCGACAATACCTCCGCACGGTCGTCTGCGCTGGTCAGGTCCATAACAGTCAGGCTAGTCGCCGACGGGTGGTCGCTGCATCGTTCCCGGAAAGGGCCCGCGCTCCTACCGTGGTAGGACCCGAAGTCTCGTCTGCGGCACGACGTATCCGCCGGGCGGCGTCCGTAGCGTGAGTCGCACAGTGTCCGGCGAAAGGCCCGGACACCCGGCCCGAGGAGATGGGTGCGATGACTTGGCAAGACCAGCACGCTCGTACCGACATCCTGCACGAGGTGCTCGCCCGCGCGGCCGTCGATCCGGCCACCCCGGGACTGTTCTACGACCTGCCCGACTGCGATCGGCTCTTCGGCGGACCCGCCGGAGTGCTTGCCGCCCTGCGGTATCGGTGGGACAACCATCTGCACGCCAAACTCGACCAGGCCCAGCTGCAGGGCCAGTCGCCGGGCGAGGCCTACCTGGAACTGGCCGCGGAACAACCCGTACTGCGTGCCGTACTCGACGCGCACGAGGTCCGGCATTGGCATCGCGAGCCGGCCCTGGCACGCTGAGCGACGATCCGACCCGGTTGCGGCGCAGTCGAACCCGCGCCGTCACCGCAACCGACAGCAGAAAGAGGGTGGGACGACCGCCATGTTGGAATTGACCGACGTCGTCAAGGAATACCGGGTGGGTGAACAGCGGGTTCGCGCTCTCGACACCATCAGTCTGCGCATCGAGGCGGGGGAATTCACCTCGATCATCGGCCCGTCCGGATCCGGTAAGAGCACCCTGCTGCATCTGCTCGGCGCATTGGATTCACCGGATTCGGGTTCCATCACCTTCCAGGGCGACGAGATCGGCTCCCTCGACGACAACCGGCAATCCGAGTTCCGCCGCCACCGCGTGGGTTTCGTCTTCCAGTTCTTCAACCTGCTGCCGACGCTCTCGGCGTGGGAGAACGTCGCGGTGCCGAAACTGCTGGACGGCACCGGATTGCGCAAGGCCAAGCCGCGGGCGCTGGAACTGCTCGACCGCGTGGGCCTGTCCGATCGCGCCGAGCATCGCCCCGCGGAACTGTCCGGCGGTCAGATGCAGCGGGTGGCCGTCGCTCGCGCGCTGATCATGGATCCGCCGCTGATCCTGGCCGACGAGCCCACCGGCAATCTGGATTCCAAGACCGGCGCCGCCATTCTGGAACTGCTCGGCGACATCTGCGGCGCGGGCAATTCGGTGGTGATGGTCACCCACGACATGGGCGCCGTCGAATACTGCGATCGCGTGATCACGCTGCGGGACGGGCGAATCGGTTCCAACGAGCTGGTGTCCGCGCGCCGCGGCGAGGTTCGCGACGGCGACGAGGTGGTGCGCGCGTGATCACAGCCGGCTGGGATCGGTTGCGGCTGTTCAACATCGGAGAGCTGTTCACTCACAAGGGCCGCACCGCCATGTCGATGGCGGTCATGGGGGTATCGGCGGGGCTGCTGGTGGCGGTGCTCAGCATCTCCGGTTCGGTGACCGGCTCGGTGGACCGGCTGACCTCGGCGCTGGGCGGTAAGGCGCAACTCGAGATCTCCGGCGTCACCGAGAGCGGATTCGGGCAGGACCTGGTGCCGCAGGTGCGCGCGGTCCCCGGAGTCGAGGCCGCGGTGCCGATGATCCGCACCGGGGTCGGCAACCCTGCCGACCGCACGCTGCTCATCGGCGCCGACGCGTCGGTATCGGCGCTCGGCAGCGATCTGAACGGGGCGCTGAGCGGGCAGGCGGCGAAACTGCTGTCGGTGCCGGGCGGAGTCCTCGTCGGCGCGGGGCTGGGCCGGCACGAGGGCGAGACCTTCACGCTGGGCAACCAGCAGGTGACCGTGGCCGGAGTGCTCGACGACGCCACCTCACACAAACTCAACAGCGGGCACATCGTCATCGCCACCCTGCCTGTCGCCCAGCAGCTCGCCGGCCGGGCGGGCATGGTCGACTCCGTCCAGATCGTGCCGAAGCCGGGAACCGATGTGGGGCAACTGCGTTCGGCGCTGACCGCACTGGTGAACGGCCGTGCCGTCGTGGCCGATCCGAGCCTGCGCACCGCGCAGGCGAGCGGCGCGATCCAGCTCGTGCGCTTCTCCACCACGATGGCCTCGGCCGCGGCGCTGATCGTTTCGGGCTTCCTGATCTACAACGCGATGAGTATGGCGGTGGCCCAACGCCGCCCGACGCTGTCGCTGCTGCGCGCGATCGGCGGGCGGCGGCGTCCGATGGTGCGTGATCTGGTCGTGGAGGCGGCCGTCATCGGATTGATCGGCGGCGCGATCGGTTCGGTGGTCGGGATCTTCGCCGGGCGTATGTCGATCGACACGATTCCCTCGGCCATGGTGGCGGCGGTGGACACCCGCACCGAATATATGGTGCCCGGCTACGCGATTCCGTTCGCGATCGCGGCCTGCGTGCTGGCCAGCGTCGCCGCCGCGTCGATCGCCGCCCGCCAGGTTTACAAGGTCCAGCCCATCGAGGCGCTGGCGCCGGTGGGGGTGTCGAAGGCCGATTCGGTCGGGCCGTGGTTGCGCTGGGGTGCGCTGGTGGGTGGCCTGGCCATGGTCGGCGGCGCCATCGTCATCGCGCGCGCCGATCTGGGCCGGGCCTCGCTCGCCGCGATCTCGCTGTCCATCGCGGGCGCGGTCGGCCTGTGTTTCGCCGCGATGGGGCCGATCGTGCGCCTGGCGGCCGGGGTCGCCCGGATCTTCGGCGCGCCCGGAGCCCTGGGAGCCACCACCATCGAACGAGCTCCGCGACGCGTGTGGGCCACGGCGATGACGGTGATGATCGGCGTCACCGCGACCGTCGCGATGGGCGGGGCGTCGAGCAATCTGGTCGATTCGGCGACGGACTCGTTCTCCGATCTGGGTCGCCGCGACGCCTACATCAGCCCCACCTCGCTGGCCGAATTCCCCACGGGGCCGATCCTTCCGCCGGATCTGAAGGAAACCGTGCGCCGGGTTCCCGGCGTCGCCGACGTGGGCTCGGCGCAGATGGCCTTCGCCACCGTCGGCAGCGATCGGGTGATGCTGCAGGCCTATCAGCCCAATATCCGGTCGTCGGTCCTCGCGGATCTGGGACCCGATGTGTCGCAACGGATGTCGACCGGCGAGGGCGTCGTGCTCTCGCGCGACGTGGCGCGCTCGCTGGATGTCGGCGAGGGCGCGCAGCTCGAGCTGCCTACGCCGACGGGCGTCCATTCCGTGCGGGTCCTGCGGGTGATCCCGTACTTCTCGGCGCTGTCGGGCATCGTGCTCATGGATCTGGACGTCCTGCGGCAGTGGTACGACCGCCCGGGAGAGACGATCCTCGGCGTCAACTTCGCGCCCGGCGTCGACAAAGCCCAGGTGATCGACGCGATCCGCGCGGTGGTGCCGCCCGCCCTGCACGTGGACACCGGCGCTCAGGCGCTCGCGGCGGTATCTCGAGGGGTGCAGCAGGGTACGTCGTTGTCCGGTTCGATTCTGTGGATCGTGGTGCTGGTTTCGACCGCGGCGCTGCTGAATACGCTGATGCTGTCGGTCCTGGAACGCCGCCGCGAACTCGGCGTGCTGCGCGCCATGGGCACCAGCCGCCGATTCCTGTTGCGCACGGTGCTGACCGAGGCGGCCGGTATCGGATTGGCCGGTGCCGCATTGGGTTTGGTGACCGGCGCGGCCGTGCAGTATCTGGCCACCGTGGCGATGGGTCACGCGATGACCATCGACGTGGTGTACCGCCCGAGCCCGATGCTGCTGGTCTACGCCGCCGCCGCGCTGGTCCTGGCCCTGCTCGGCTCGATTCCGCCGTCGCTGCGCGCGGCCCGCATGCCGATCGTCGAGGCCATCGCCGTCGACTGATCGTGTCAGGAGGGGAAGTCCCACGCGGCCGGGCGCGTGGGACTGCTCCGATTCCGGGTCGGCGCAGCGTCGTCGGCACCCTTACATAAACTGATGGACATGACTGCACCCACGGTGGACTTGATGGACTATGCCGACGTCATCGACCGGTACGAGCCGGTGCTGGGCATGGAGGTGCACGTCGAACTGGGCACCGAAACCAAGATGTTCTGCGGGTGCCCGACGGCCTTCGGCGCCGAGCCGAACACCCAGGTCTGCCCGGTCTGTCTCGGTCTGCCGGGTTCGCTGCCGGTGGTCAACCAGCAGGCCGTCGAGTCGGCGATCCGCATCGGCCTGGCGCTGAACTGCTCGATCACGCCGTGGGGCCGGTTCGCGCGCAAGAACTACTTCTACCCGGATCAGCCGAAGAACTACCAGATCAGTCAGTACGACGAGCCGATCGCCACCGACGGCTACCTGGATGTGGTGCTCGACGACGGCTCGGTCTTCCGGGTCGACATCGAACGTGCCCACATGGAGGAGGACACCGGTAAGTCCCTGCACGTGGGCGGCGCCACCGGCCGTATCCATGGCGCGAGCCATTCGCTGCTGGACTACAACCGGGCCGGCGTGCCGCTGATCGAGATCGTCACCAAGCCGATCACCGGCGCCGGTGAACGCGCCCCCGAGGTGGCCCGCGCCTACGTCACCGCACTGCGCGATCTGCTGAAGGCGCTCGACGTCTCCGACGTCAAGATGGAGCAGGGTTCGCTGCGCTGCGACGCCAACGTGTCGCTGATGGCCAAGGGCGCCGAGGTATTCGGCACGCGCACCGAGACCAAGAACGTGAACTCGCTGCGTAGCGTCGAGGTCGCGGTGCGCTACGAGATGCGCCGCCAGGGCGCGGTGCTCAGCTCCGGCGGCACCGTGATCCAGGAGACCCGCCACTTCCACGAGGGCGACGGCTCCACCTCCCCGGGCCGCGTCAAGGAAACCGCCGAGGATTACCGCTACTTCCCGGAGCCGGACCTCGAGCCGATCGCGCCGGACGCCGACTGGGTCGAGAAGTTGCGCGGCACCATCCCCGAATACCCGTGGCTGCGCCGCGCCCGCATCCAGGCCGAATGGGGTCTGTCCGACGAGGTGTTCCGCGATCTGATCAACGCCGGTGCGCTGGATCTGATCATCGCCACCGTCGACGCGGGCACCACGGTCGACGCCGCCCGCGCCTGGTGGGTCAACTACCTCACCGAGCAGGCCAAGGAGCGCGAGGTGGCGCTCGAGGATCTGCCGATCACGCCGAAGCAGGTCGCCGAGGTGGTCGCGCTGGTCGACGCCAAGACCATCAACTCCAAGGTGGCCCGCCAGGTCGTCGACTTCGTGCTGGCCGGTGAGGGCGATCCGGGACAGATCGTCGAGGCCAAAGGGCTGGGCATGGTGTCCGACGACTCCGCCCTCCAGACCGAGGTCGACAAGGCCCTGGCCGCCAACCCGGACATCGCCGACAAGATCCGCTCCGGCAAGGTCCAGGCCGCCGGCAAGATCGTCGGCGACGTCATGAAGGCCACCCGGGGCCAGGCCGACGCCGCCCGCGTCCGCGAACTGGTGCTCGCCGCCTGCGGCGCTGCCTGAGTGTGACGGTGTCGAATGCCCGGTCCGGTGGGGCCGGGCATTCGTCTGTGTGCGCCTAGTCCGGTCCGCCGCCCGCGCCGCCCTTGGGCGGTGGGATGCGCACGATGCGGTCGTCCAGCGGTCCCGCGGCGGCGGGTTTGTTGACCGTACCCACCCAGACGTTGCCGTCGCCGCCCAGCGCGGCGCCCCCGAGCGAGCCGTATTTGTCCTGCGCCACCATCGTCGGGGCGGTGGTCACCGCGTGCGTGGTCGGATCGGCGTCGGCGAAGGCCAGCGCCTTGGCGCCCGACATCGAGATCGCCACGCCGTCCACGGCGGCCGCGCAGCCGCCCGCACCCGGCTTGTCCGGCCAGGTCCACGCCGTGGCGACGGCGCCGTCGGGTCCCAGTCGCTGCAGCCGGTCCTCGGTGGCGGTGCGGTCGGTGAACCAGATGGTGTCCTTGTGGTCGGGGCACACCCCGCCCGCGGTGCCGATGCCGGACGCGACCACCTTCGGATTCGCGTTACCCGGCGCCGGATCGTCGATCTCGAGCAATTTGCCCGCCAGCGATCCGGGGTCGTTCGCCGCACCCGGATTGCCGGCGTCGCCGGTCAGCACCGCCAGTTTGGTCGGTGAGACGAAAGCGAGCGAGCCGTGGTTTCCGTTGGCGCCCTTGGGAATTCCGGTGAGAATCGGCTTCGGATCGCCGCCCGCGCCGATACGGACGACGCGATTGTCCGAGGCGGTGGTGATGTAGGCGTAGACCAGGCCGTCCTCGCCGTAGCTAGGTGAGAGCGCGACATCGCTGAGCCCGCCGTCGCCGGCCGCGTCGACATCGACGCGGGTGACCTCGAGCGGCTGCGGTGGCGCCTGGCTCGGATCGACGGCGGTGACCTTCAGGATGCGGCCGGTGGTGCGTTCGGTGACCAGCGCCTGCTGCCCGTCCGGCAGGACCGTCAGCCCGCCGGTGGTGTCCAGGCACGACACCACGACCGCGGGATCGGGATCGATACACGGCCCGGTGGGACGCTGCCCGGTCGGCGGCGGAGTCTTCGGTTCGCTGGTCGGGCCCTGCCCCTCGGGTTCGATGGTGGGCGCGGGAGTGAACGGTTTGGACGCGGAATCGTCGAAGCGAGCACAGCCGACCACCAGGCCGGCGGTGACGGCGAGGATCGACGCGACACGGCCGACGACAACCACACTCATTGCCCAAACGTTACGGAAATACCGCCGCGCGCGCTCGCAGGGGTCCGGACCACACCGCGCGGGCTGTCCCGGCGGCTACGGTTCGTGCTGGCGAGGCGCGCCGCGGAACCGGCCGGGCGGGGCTGACACGCCGGGAACAGACCACGCGCCCACGCGTTTGGCGTCATACTCTGTGCCCGTGACGGACAAGCCGAATCAAACACCGGAATCGAATCAGCCGTCGGGGCGGCCGTCGGGCTCCGGACCGACGGCGGGCAGCCCCTACGACAATCCGACCGGCGAATTCCCCTCGGTGAAACCCGCGGTGGGCAAGGATGTTCCGCGGACCGAGGACGATCTCGGCCTGGACCCGGACGTACCGTCCGCGGGTGCCGAGCACACGGGCGCCACGAAGAGGACGCAGCCCACGGGCGCCGCAGCCGCCGGAGCTACCGCCGCGAGCGCAGCGCATCCCGGCACCGAGCACCCCGGTACCGAACATGCCGGCACCGAGCACCCCGGCACTGAGCATCCTGACACCGTGCCGCCTGGCGCCGAGCCGGCCGCCTCGGAAGCGCCCACCTACGCCTTCGCCACCATTCCGCCCGCGCGGGCCAACGGCGAAACGGAGCGGCTGCGTCGCCCGCGCGAATATCGCCGCGGCACACTGGATCTGGGTCTGCTGGGCCTGCGCCTGACCGTCGGCCTCACCTTCCTCTACCACGGCCTGCAGAAGCTGGCGGGCTGGTTCCACGGCCCCGGTCTCGACGGCACCCGGCACATGCTCGAGCAGGGCGGCTGGAAGCACATCGAGCTGTCCACCGCGATGCTCACCGTGTCCGAGGTCGGTGGCGGCGCGCTGATCATCCTCGGTTTGGCCACTCCGCTCGCGGCCGGCGCCGTCCTGGCCTCGATCTCGACCGCGTGGCTGTGGAAGCAGGGCATGGCTCCCGACTTCCAGTACCGCCCGGTCGAATTGGAGTCGATCCTCGCCGGCGCGGCGGCGTCGCTGATCCTCACCGGCCCCGGCCGCCTGTCGTTCGACCGCAACCGCGGCTGGGCCGTCCGCCCGTCGTGGGGTTCGTTCGTCTGCCTGGTCCTGGCGCTCGGCGCAGCGGCCGCTGGGTGGATTTTCCTGCACGGCGGCAACCCGTTCGTGGGAATCTTCTGAACCGTGCCTGATTCCGCAATACCGAGTTACCGAGCGATCGAACGCCTGATCGCCGACTACGCCCTCCTGGTCGACCAGGGCGATTTCGCAGGTGTCGGCGCCCTGTTCGCCACGGGCTCCTTCGGGTCCAGCGCCGGAATGATCGAGGGCAGTGCCGCCGTGGAAAAGATGTTGTCCGGCACCGTGATCCGCTACGACGACGGCACTCCTCGCACGAAACACCTGGTCACCAACCTGGTGATCGAGGTCGACGAGGCCGAGGACACCGCGACCGGCAGGTCCTACTTCACCGTCCTGCAGGCCGCCCCCGACCTACCGCTGCAACCCATCGTCAGCGGCCGCTACGACGACCGCTTCCACCGCCCCGCCGGACAGTGGGCATTCGCGCAACGCGCGGTCACCATGGAACTCATCGGCGACGTGAGCCACCACCTGCGCAGATAACTCCGCGCGCCATTGATGTTCGAACGGAAACGGCCGCTCCGTTGGGGAGCGGCCGTTTCGCGCACTCGACAGCTACCCACACCCCCACATCAGACAGAAAGGCCGCCCCCGCGACAGAGGAGCGGCCTTTCGTATAGGTGTCCTGATCTTTCATCTGAGGCGACAACTGATCTCGTACGCACATGGGTAACTCACCGGGTACGCCCAGAACTCAGCCGGTCACCTGACGTAAGACCGACGCCCAACCCTCCGCGCGCCCAACGGCACGCAGAGGCCCGGAGAGGCGGTCACGGCACGCGGCGGACGGCACCTTTGTCGGCGGAGGTTGCCAATGCGGCGTACGCGCGCAGCGCGGTGGTGATCGGCCGATCACGCTGGACCGGCTGCCACGGCCGCTCCCGCGCCTCCATCTTGGCGCGGCGCTCGGCGAGCACCTCGTCGTCGACCAGCAGCTCGAGCGCGCGGGTGTGCACGTCGATGCGGATGCGGTCGCCGTTCTCGATCAGGCCGATGGCGCCGCCGCTGGCCGCCTCGGGGGAGATGTGCCCGATGGACAGGCCGGAGGTGCCGCCGGAGAAGCGGCCGTCGGTGATCAGCGCGCACACCTTGCCCAGGCCGAGGCCCTTGAGGAACGAGGTGGGATGCAGCATCTCCTGCATACCGGGGCCGCCGGCGGGGCCCTCGTACCGGATCACGACGACGTCGCCGGGGGTGATCTGTTTGCCCAGGATCGCCGAGACCGCGTCTTCCTGGGATTCCAGCACCACGGCCGGTCCTTCGAAGGTGAACAGGTCCTCGTCGATACCGGCGGTTTTCAGAATGGCGCCGTCGAGGGCGATATTGCCCCGCAGCACGCACAGCCCGCCCTCGACGGTGTAGGCGTGCGCGATATCGCGAATGCACCCGCCCTCGGCATCGGTGTCCAGCGAGGACCAGCGGTTCTCGGTGGAGAACGGCACCGTGGTCCGCACTCCGCCGGGCGCGGCGTGGAACAGTTCGATCGCTTCGTCGGAAGCCTTGCCGGAGCGGATGTCCCAGGTGTCGAGCCACTCGTCGAAGGAGGCGGTGTGCACGGTGGTCACATCGGTTTCCAGCAGTCCGCCGCGGCGCAGTTCGCCCAGGATGGCGGGAATGCCGCCGGCGCGGTGCACATCTTCCATGTGGTAGTCGGAGTTGGGGGAGACCTTCGACAGGCAGGGCACCCGGCGCGAGATCTCGTCGATGGTGGCGAGGTCGAAATCGATCTCGCCCTCCTGGGCGGCGGCCAGGGTGTGCAGCACCGTGTTGGTGGAACCGCCCATCGCGACGTCGAGGGCCATCGCGTTGCGGAAGGCCTTGGCATTGGCCACGTTTCGCGGCAGGACGGATTCGTCGTCGTCGCGGTACCAGCGGTTGGCGATCTCGACGACGGTGCGGCCTGCCCGCTCGAACAGCGCGCGCCGCGCCGCGTGGGTGGCGAGGGTGGAGCCGTTGCCGGGCAGTGCCAGGCCCAATGCCTCGGTGAGGCAGTTCATCGAGTTCGCGGTGAACATGCCGGAACAGGAACCGCAGGTCGGGCAGGCGCTGCGCTCGACCTCGCTCAGCCCCTCGTCGCTGACCTCGGTGGAGGCGCTGGCGGCGATCGCGGTGATCAGATCGGTCGGCGCCTGCGCCACGCCGCCGACGACCACGGCCTTGCCTGCCTCCATCGGACCGCCGGAGACGAACACGGTCGGGATGTCGAGCCGCATGGCGGCGTTCAGCATGCCGGGAGTGATCTTGTCGCAGTTGGAGATACACACCAGCGCGTCGGCGGTGTGCGCGTTGACCATGTATTCGACCGAGTCCGCGATGATTTCGCGGCTGGGCAGCGAGTAGAGCATGCCGCCGTGACCCATCGCGATCCCGTCGTCGACAGCGATGGTGTGGAATTCGCGCGGCACACCACCGGCGGCGCGCACCGCGTCGGCGACGATCTCGCCGACATCCTTCAGATGCACGTGGCCGGGCACGAATTGGGTGTAGGAGTTCGCGATCGCGACGATCGGCTTACCGAAATCGGAGTCGGTCAGGCCGGTGGCCCGCCAGAGTGCGCGTGCGCCTGCGGCATTGCGTCCGGCGGTGGTGGTGCGTGAGCGAAGCGGTGGCATGAATTCGGTCCTCGGTGGTCGGCGCGGTGGCCGGAGCGGCTCTACTCGGGCAGGGCTCTGCTCGTCGGTGCTCATCGTCCGGTGGGTCGCCGGGGCCGGGGCCGAGGGCTGGTCGGCCGCCGTGCGGAGCGTCTCTTCGGCGAGTGGTGTCGTCGGCAGAGGTGTCTGTTCGCAAGAGCAGAGTGTCTGTTCGGCGCTTCAACGTTACTCCCGCCACCGGAGCGTGCTCACCGGAGGCGGGTGGTCGTGCGGCCGCGGGGTGGCGCGGCAGCACGACGCACGTCGAGCCGGTCCGAGCGGCCGTCACCGGGTGGGGTCTCGACCACGGACCCGCACCGCGACGCGATGATCGCGGCGACTGCGCCCCGAGTGGGGACGTAGTCAGGGCAGCATCGCGAAAGCGCGAATTTGTTCCCGGAGTTCGAGGTTGGCGGGAGAGTGTGAAACATCCCACTCGAGGGAGAGGCCGCTCAGTCCTCCGTGGAGGTGTCCGGCTTGTCAGCGGCTTCGGTCGACGAGCTGTCCGCGGCACCGGATTCGGTGGCCTCGCCGGTGCTCTGGCCGCTCGTCTCCTCCGTGTCCGCCGCGCTCTTCTCCGGCCGGGCGAACGGATCCGGAATCCGCCCGTCCGATGCCGCGACCAGATCCTTCAGCCGGTCGTAGCTCACCGCCGGCAGGGCCACCTCGGAGTCGTCGCTCAGATGCGCTCGCACCCAGCCGCGCTTGGGGATCCGCAGTCCCTGGATCTGCGACCAGTCGAGGTGCCGGGAGCCGAAGGTCGTGCGCAGGTCGAGTCCGCTCGCCGATACCGTGGTGCGGGACCGCTCCACCCACCACGCGACCGCGGCCGGGATGAGAAACAGGATCCACAGCACCGCGGGCCAGCCGAAGAACGGGAACGCCGCGCAGAACAGCAGAATGAACACCCCGAGATGCGCGAGCCGGGGGATACGGATCACACGCCCCGTATCGGTTCCGCCCTCGGCGGTGTGGGACGATTGAGCTGGTGGCACGGACTGCTGCGGCGATGACACACCCCCATCCTCGCATCATGGTGAAGCGACACTCGAACCGCCCCGTCTCACATAATGAGACACCGCACGTCAAGTAATTTGACTCATCGACTCTCGCGCGCATACCGTCGAGCGCGTGAATCGAAACGAGCTTCTCGTAATCGGCCGGCGCGTCCAGCGCTGAGCCTGACGACTCGAGGTCGACTACGTCAGCTCGCAACTGCGACGCGCCACCCTCGCTCAGCCATCGGCTGACGGGGGCTTTTTTGTGTTCGGACAAGTTGTGTTCATGGCTTCGAAGATCGCTCGAGCGCCGCGCAGGCGCCGCGTGACAGCGAAGCGGTGAACGACAAGCAGTAAGGAAAAAGACGGTGAGCGCACCAACTGCACGGCCCGGGCCCTCGGCCCGCAGGCCAGCGCCTTCGGCCTCCCAGCCGACCCCCGCGGCTGCCGCCGCGATCGGAAACCGCCGCCAGGTCCCGCCCGAGAAGGTGACCGGCGCCCAGTCCGTCGTCCGCTCCCTCGAGGAGCTCGGCGTCGACACGGTATTCGGCATTCCGGGTGGTGCGATTCTCCCCGTCTACGATCCGCTCTTCGACTCCACCCGCGTGCGTCACGTCCTGGTCCGCCACGAGCAGGGCGCCGGTCACGCGGCGACCGGTTATGCCCAGGCCACCGGCAAGGTCGGTGTGTGTATGGCCACATCCGGTCCGGGTGCGACCAACCTGGTCACCCCGATCGCGGACGCGCAGATGGATTCCGTGCCGCTGGTGGCGATCACCGGACAGGTCGGCCGCGGCCTGATCGGTACCGACGCCTTCCAGGAAGCCGACATCTCCGGCATCACCATGGCGTGCACCAAGCACAACTTCCTGGTCAACGACGCCATCGACATCCCGCGCATCATCGCCGAGGCGTTCCACCTGGCCTCGTCGGGCCGTCCGGGCGCGGTGCTGGTCGACATCCCGAAGGATGTCCTGCAGGCGCAGACCACCTTCAGCTGGCCGCCGGAGATGCGGCTGCCCGGCTACCGCCCGGTGACCAAGCCGCACGGCAAGCAGGTGCGTGAGGCCGCGCGGATGATCGCCGAGGCCAAGGCGCCCGTGCTCTACGTCGGCGGCGGCGTGATCAAGGCCGATGCCTCTCCGGAGCTGCTGGAACTGGCCGAGCTCACCGGCATCCCGGTGGTCACCACCCTGATGGCGCGCGGCGCGTTCCCCGACAGCCACACCCTCAACATGGGTATGCCCGGTATGCACGGCACCGTGGGAGCCGTTGCGGCCCTGCAGAAGTCGGACCTGCTGATCACGCTGGGCGCCCGCTTCGACGACCGCGTCACCGGCCAGCTGGACTCCTTCGCCCCGCATGCGAAGGTGATCCACGCCGATATCGACCCCGCCGAGATCGGCAAGAACCGCCACGCGGATGTGCCGATCGTGGGTGACTGCCGCGAGGTCATCACCGAACTGATCGAGACCCTGAAGTCCGATCCGGCCTTCACCAACGCCGAGGCGCCGCTGCTGGACCTGGAGTCCTGGTGGACCTACCTCGACGGTGTGCGCAAGCAGTACCCGCTCGGCTACGGCCCCACCTCCGACGGCTCGCTGTCGCCGGAGTACGTCATCGAGACCCTGGGCCGCCTCGCCGGACCCGATGCCATCTATGTCGCCGGTGTCGGCCAGCACCAGATGTGGGCCGCGCAGTTCGTCAAGTACGAGAAGCCGCGCACCTGGCTGAACTCCGGTGGTCTGGGCACCATGGGCTACGCCGTGCCCGCGGCGATGGGCGCCAAGATGGGCGCGCCGGACAAAGAGGTGTGGGCGGTCGACGGTGACGGCTGCTTCCAGATGACCAACCAGGAACTCGCGACCTGTGCCGTCGAGGGCGTGCCGATCAAGGTCGCGCTGATCAACAACGGCAACCTGGGCATGGTCCGGCAGTGGCAGACCCTGTTCTACGAGAAGCGCTACTCCAACACCGACCTGGGCACCCACACCCTGCGCATCCCCGATTTCGTGAAGCTCGCCGAAGCGCTGGGCTGCCACGGCATCCGGGTGGAGAAGGAAGAGGACGTCGAGGCCGCGATCCGCGAGGCGCAGTCGATCAACGACCGTCCCGTGGTGATCGACTTCATCGTCGGCAAGGACGCGCAGGTGTGGCCGATGGTCGCCGCCGGCACCTCCAACGACGAGATCATGGCAGCGCGCGGCATTCGCCCGCTGTTCGACGAGGACGAGCAGGCCTCCGAGCCGGCCGTCATCCATGAGGCCATGTCCCACGACAAGGCGACCCTGGCGGCGCACGAACGGGCCTCGCAGAAGGAGACCAACCTGTGAGCACGACCCATACCCTCAGCGTGCTGGTGGAGGACAAACCCGGCGTGCTGGCCCGGGTGGCGAGTCTGTTCTCCCGGCGTGGATTCAATATCGAATCCCTGGCCGTGGGTGGCACCGAAGTTCCGGACATCTCGCGGATGACCATCGTCGTCACCGTGGAGGATCTGCCGCTGGAACAGGTGACCAAGCAGCTCAACAAGTTGGTGAACGTCATCAAGATCGTGGAGCAGGACGCCGACGCCTCGGTCGCCCGCGAGCTGATCCTGGTGAAGGTGCGCGCCGATGCCAGCGTGCGCACCCAGGTGATCGAATCGGCCAACCTGTTCCGGGCTAAGGTCATCGACGTGTCGCCCGACGCGCTGACCATCGAGGCGACCGGCACCCGGTCCAAGCTCGAGGCGCTGCTGCGGATGCTGGAACCGTACGGCATCCGTGAGATCGTGCAGTCCGGCGTGGTGGCCGTCGGCCGCGGGCCGAAGTCCATCACCGCGACCCGCTAACACTTATTCAGAAGAATCAACGAAGGGACACAACCACAGTGGCAGTCGAGATGTTCTACGACGACGACGCCGACCTGTCGATCATCCAGGGCCGCAAGGTCGCCGTGATCGGCTACGGCTCCCAGGGCCACGCACACTCGCTGAGCCTGCGTGACTCCGGCGTCGAGGTGCGCATCGGCCTCAAGGAAGGCTCCAAGTCGCGGGCCAAGGCCGAAGAGGCCGGCCTGACCGTCGGCACCCCCGCCGAGGTCTCGGAGTGGGCGGACGTCATCATGCTGCTCGCCCCCGACACGGCGCAGGCCAAGATCTTCACCGAGGACATCGAGCCGAACCTGAAGGACGGCGACGCCCTGTTCTTCGGCCACGGCCTCAACATCCACTTCGGCCTGATCAAGCCTCCGGCCAACGTCACCATCGGCATGGTCGCCCCCAAGGGCCCCGGCCACCTGGTGCGCCGCCAGTTCGTCGACGGCAAGGGCGTTCCGGCCCTGATCGCCATCGACCAGGACCCGAAGGGTGAGGGCCAGGCACTGGCGCTGTCCTACGCCAAGGGCATCGGCGGCACCCGCGCCGGCGTCATCAAGACCACCTTCAAGGAGGAGACCGAGACCGACCTGTTCGGTGAGCAGGCCGTCCTCTGCGGTGGTACCGAAGAGCTGGTCAAGACCGGTTTCGAGGTTATGGTCGAGGCCGGCTACGCGCCGGAGATGGCCTACTTCGAGGTGCTGCACGAGCTGAAGCTGATCGTCGACCTGATGTACGAGGGCGGCATCGCCCGCATGAACTACTCGGTCTCCGACACCGCCGAGTTCGGTGGCTACCTGTCGGGCCCGCGGGTCATCGACGCCGACACCAAGGAGCGCATGAAGGCGATCCTCAAGGACATCCAGGACGGCACCTTCGTCAAGCGCCTGGTCGCCAACGTCGAGGGCGGCAACAAGGAGCTCGAGAGCCTGCGCAAGCAGAACGCCGAGCACCCGATCGAGGTCACCGGCAAGAAGCTGCGCGACCTGATGAGCTGGGTCGACCGGCCGATCACCGAAACCGCGTAAGGTTTCACACCCGAACGACCCGCTGGGCAGTGTGTCCGGCGGGTCGTCGTGTATGCAGGGCCGCTCGCCCGCGCCGGTTCCCGGTGCTGTCTCGGCGGTCGCTGCTAGCGCTCGGCGTCCACGGTGGCCACTGCCGCCCACAACACCGGTGACTCCTCGACGGCGCCGGTCTCGCGCCAGGCGGTGAGCCGCTCCCGCTGCCAATTCGCCAGGGCGGCAACCGGTTCGACCTGTTCGTGCGCCTCGTCGACCGCGCAGATGACATCCTGCAGCGGCGTCGCGGTGGCGCCCGCGAACCGCTGGAACGCCAGGTCGGTGGGCAGCGGCCAGCGGGTGGCGGTGACCAGTTCGGCGCCGCCGTGGATCATCGCGGCGACCAAGCCCAGTGCCTCGGTGAAGCGCAGGTCGCCGCCGCTCTCGCACGCGATCAGCGCGACTCGGCTCGGAATCGGCCAGAGTTGCGGTCCCGCAACGGGTTCGGGCTCGAGCGTATGAGTACCCAGCAGCAGATCCTTGGCCGACAGCGGGCGATGCGTGCGCAGCGGCCGGGCGAAACCGGTGGTGTCGGCGGTGCAGGCGAGGTGCAGTCCGGCGTTCTCGCTCAGACCGGATTCCGGACGTTCGGCGGTGACATGGCCGACGTAGACCAGCCGGGCGGCCCCGTCCCGCAGTAGCGCGCTCAGGCGGGCCCGGTCGAGATCGGTGCGCCGGAAGGCGTGCAGCGGGTCGTCGGTCAGCGGTCGAAATCGCTGTCGCGCAACATATTCGGATACCCGCCCGGTGAGTGGCGAGCTGGAATTCATCCGCCCGAGCACCGAACCGAGCTCGGAATCGGCCCGGAATCCGGGCACGCGCGGATCGAGCACCGCGACCACCGGCATATCGCGGTCGTCGGCCCATCGGCGCGCGGTGCGGCCGGGCGCGTGGACGATGCTCGCCGGTGCGAGCAGGCTGAGATCCGCGATATCGATCAGCCGCAGGGCCGGATCGGGGGCGATGATCTCCCACGGCACCTGCGCGACCCGCGGTGACGGCTGCAGCCGGATATGCGGGCGAATTCCGCGCGCGAGCAGGTCGTGCAGTTGGATCGCGAGCGCCTGTGGAAGCAACGCACGGCTGAGTGCCTGCGCCAGTGCGTATTCCGATTCACGATCAGCGAAAGCGCCAGTGGTGAGGGCTTGTTCGAGTCCGCCGGGACGGGCCGGATCGGGCAGCGCCGCCGCGAGCCGGCGCACCGCGGCGTCGATGTCCGCGCCGGGCAGCATGGCCACACCCGCGCTCGCGGTATCCCCGAGCCAGCGCCAGGACATGTACAGATCGCCCGCATCGGCCATCCGCACGATCACCGTCGGTCGCGCACCGGGTGCCTCGTTCATATCGCCAGGACCCGATCTTCCCGGACAGTCCGGCCGTACCGGTGTTCGGCGGCGGTGAGGTAGGTGTCCAAGGCGATGTGACCATCCGGGGACACCGACAGCCGTGGGGGTGGCGCAACGGGCAACCCGGCCGCGGCGGCAACCTGGGCCAGCGCCGAGCCCAGCTGCAGGGAACCGGCGCCGGGACTGTCGAATTCGTCGCCGGGTGCCGGTATCGGGTCGAACGGAAGCCGCGGCGGTCCGCTGTCGGCGGCGGTATGGCTGTCGAAAGAAGTTCCAGCGCAGACGGTTTCGACCAGATCGGCGATCAGCTCGCCGTTACCGCACAGGTAGGCGAAGCGGAACGCCAGCCGCACGGCGGGCGCGGCCATCTCACGATTCCACCGCTCCCGCTGGGTTCCGTTGGTGAAGCTGTAGCGCACCGCGTCGATGGCGATGGCGGAGGTGACGGCCAGATCCCGAGCGAGGGCGAGTACCTCCGCGGGCGGCGGCGTGACCATGTCGCCGATGAGCGATTCCCACAGCGCGGCATGCCAGTAGTCGACCCGCGCGCACTGCAGGCCGAGCCCGCGCACGGCGTAGATCTCGTACGCGGCCGCGAGCTGTGCTTGTCCCTCATCGACTCGGCCGTACGCGAAATCCAATGTCGCCAAACGGATTCGAACGCCGGCGGTTTCGAGCGCGGCCCCGGATCGCTCGAACGATGTCAGCGCCCGGCGATACAGCTGTTCGACGTGATCGAGGTCGCCGTGCCGTTCGGCGAGATAGCCCATCAGCTGCAGCCCCAGTCCGGCGCGGTAGCCGAGGCCGGCCCGTTCGACATACTGCTGGGCGGCACGAAGATGTGGCTCGGCGTCGTCGGGGCGGCCCAGCCGGGCGTACATCATCGCGAGCGTCTGCCGGGATTCGGCCGCCGCGTTCCCGTCGCCGGCCGCCTCGAATGCGGCGAGGGCCTGGTGGGCGAAGTCGAGCCCGAGCTCGCCGCGACCGGATTCGAAGTGGGCGGCCGCGAGATTGCCGAGCGGGTAGCCGCGCAGCTGCGGCGCGGAGCGCGTCGCGAACTCGAGTGATTCGGTGGCCAGCTCGATCGCCCGCGCCCATTGACTGCGATGCATCGCGACGGCGGTGAGCGAGACCATGCACGAGACCTGCAACGTCGACAGTTCGCTATGGCCGGTGAGGAGGTCGCGCGCCTGTTCCAACGCCGTGTGCGCGGCGTCGAGATCACCCACGTGCTGCAGTGCCTGCGAATAGTTGACGAGTGTGGATGCGCGCTTTTCCGTCGCGTCGCCGGGGATTTCGGTGAGCGCGGCGCGGAATCCGGTGATGGCGCCGGCGTGGTCGCCGAGTTCGTCGCGCATACTCGCCGCATTGACCAGAGCGCTGACCCGGACGCCGCCGGTGGTGGTGTGTGCGGCGTGCTCGAATATCCGCAGGGCCTCGGTGACCTCGCCGCGGGCGTAGACCGCGGCGCCCTCGTGGAGCAGTTCGAGGCCGGGCGGGGGAGTGTCGGCCATCAGAAGTCCGTATCCGATGCCGCGGCCACGCGCTCGGCCTCGAGCAGCAGCTCGGACCGATCGGGCGAGCGCAATCGCGCCACGACGAATTCCCTGATCCGCTGCCGCTGTGCCGGGCCGTACCCACTGTCCGTCGCGCCGATGGCAGGCCCGACGCCGGGCACGTAGATATCCACGCGCACAACATTGTCCGCGTCGATGGACGCCCCACCGATCCAGGTATCACCGTTCGGCTGCAGCCCGAAATCTGTCGGCGCGGCGGTGGTCACCACGCGAGCCCGGGGCCACAGATGCCCGGGCAGAGCGGCATCGAGGTCCGGCGCCGCCGCCGCGCGCACCTCGACCGACGTACTGCCGGACTCTCTGGTCAGACGCCACGAGACGGCGAATTCCGAGGCATCCAGCACGCCCGGGGGACACCGGCGCCAATCCCAGCCCGAGGTGCCGGTCGCCAGCACCAATCCGGTGCGCCCGGGACCGGCGGGACCGGCCGCCAAGGCATAGTCCTGCCGGCGCGCCGTAGCCGCATCGAACGAGGGAGCCACCGGCGACGGTTGTGCATCGGCCCCGTCGACGATCGATTCGCAGACTTCGGTGAGAGACGCGAGGTCCCCGCCGAGCACCTCGGAATCGAGCGCGGGAATGCCGTCGATGGTGGAGGCGGGCCACCAGTGCGCGGCCCAATGCGCATAGCCGAGTTGCCTTGCGGCCTCCGCCAATTCGGGACGGGCGGGCGTCGCGAGCAGCTCTCCCGACCGGCCGTCGGCGACAGCGAGCGCCACCGGTTCGCCGTACACGGCCCACAGCCACTCCTGTGCGGCATCCGGATCGTGCAGCACCGCCGCCGGAACTGTCTGCTCGGACAGCAAAACCCACGACAGATGACCGCCGATCACCTCGAGCACCAGCGTATCGAGTCCGGGCATCGCGTCGTGGACAGTGGGAGCACCGGCCGGTGAGATGACGACGACCTCGTCGTCACTGTGCAGGAATACGGTCTCGGGCATCATCCGGCCCTCGATTCCAGCGAATCATCCATGCCTGCAAAGGAATTGGCGGTCAGTGCCTTCCGTACCCGGGCACGGTGATCGAGGATGACCGAGCGTGCGACCCCGTCGAGCAGATCCCACAGCTCGGCTGTCTCCGGCGCGGTCGGTGAGACGGATGCGCCGCGAACATCGCGCCCGTGCAGGCGAACCCACAGCCGCCGCAGATACGAACGCCAGGGACGGCGAAGCTCGGCCGCGATCACGGCGAGCGGATCGGACGGCTCCCCGGTGTCGTGCACGGCGAGGCGGCGTGCCTGCAGTACATACGCCTCGCGGCGCCACCTCCCGTTGATCGCCCGATGCGCGGCGGTGCTGCCGTGCAGAACAGAAACACCTTGCCGTGCAGAATTTTTCGACTCCATGTCGCCGCCGCTCGAGGCCACCGGCTCGCTCTCGGGCGACCCACGGGTTCCGGTGACAGGTGCCAGGCCCCGTGCCAGTGCCACTCCCGCTGCCGCTGTCACCCGAAGTGATTCGTCGAGCAACGCCCACGGCGCGCAACTCCGGGCGATCTCCTCGGTCACCAGTTCCGGGATCGTGGGCAGGTCCGAGCGCTCGGTGGAGGCTTGTAACACCGTGAAGACACGTTCGTAGATGGTGCGGTCGAACGGCAGCGCCAGTGTCGCGGTCGATGCCCCGGTGCCGAGCGCGGGGGCGACCGGCAGACGGTGCGCGGTCAGGCCCAGTTCCTGCGCCGAGTCTTCAGAGGTGTTGTGCCACAGTGCAATTCCTGTGTGCGTCCCTGCTCGCTCCGTGATCAGGGTGCGCAGTTGCCGGGCGGCATCTCCGGCTCGGGCGGTGGCGCACGAATCGAGTAGTGCGGCGAGGGCGGTGGTGTGGTCGGCGATCGCGGGCGCGGAATGCGGTCGCCGGCGCCACGCGGTATCGATCAGCGCCGCGAGTTCGCCGGCCGTGGACCGATCGGTGAGATGGTCCTTCAACGCCTGCGTGGTGCGCCCGGCCGTGAGGTGATGGATGTCGTGCAATGTGGCTGTGGCGGTGGGCCGATCGCGTACCGGATCCGGTGCCCCGGACACCGTCGCCAGTTCGAAACAGCGCTGGAAGTACAGGTCCTGCGGATTGCCGTCGGTGATGCGCAATGCCCGTCGGACCTGCTTGAGGAGGGTGAACCAGGCCGCGGTCGCGAGCAGGACATCGGCGGCGGCATGGACGCGGGCCGCGAGCAGCGTGGCGCCGTCCGCGGTGAGTATCGGCCCGGCGCAGGCGGGGTGCTGGACAGGCCGGATCACCAGCGGGTCGAGGATCAGTTTCACGGTGCGGCGCAACGGTCCACCCTGGGCGCCGCTGAGCGCCTCGACGCCCTCGATACCGCGCCACACCTCGTCGAGCACCATGGCGCGCGGTCGTCGCATTCGGTCAGATTAACCGACCGTCGCTGCCGCTGCCCGGGCCCGAAACCTGGGATCGGTAGGCGGCGAACCGTTCCTACTTTGTGAACAACGGCCCGGTCACAGGGCCGGACTCACCGAGAACGAAGGAACGAACACCATGCGTACCAAGCAGATCCGGATCGCCGCCGCCACCCTCGCCGCCGCCGGTCTCACTCTGGCCCTCGGCGCCTGCGGCGACGACTCCGGCACCGCCGCCCCGGCATCGACCACCGCGGCGCCCGCGACCCAGGCCCCCTCGGGCGGTAAGTCGGCGGCCCTCGTCGACGGCAAGGCGCTGAGCGCGAACTTCGACACCACCTGCGCCCAGCACGCCGGAACCCTCGCACTGGCACTGAACGATGCCGCCAACTCCACCTACGGCCGGCTGACCGTCAGCGCCACCCTGACCGCGGGCGGCGACACCGTGCAGGCCGTCGCCATCGGCGGTAGCAAGGGCGGCGCCTCCGGTATGCCGTATGCCGTGGGCTTCGGCAACGGCCAGCCTGGCGGCTCGGCCACCGTCAGCAAGGACGGCAAGACCTACAAGATCACCGGTGAGGGCGTCGCCGCCCCGGATATGACCAACCCGATGGCCGGCCCCGCCACCGCGAAGTTCGAGCTCACCTTCGCCTGCCCCACCATCGTCAACGGCTGAGCAGGGGAGGAATCGTCATGCGCACCACAGCACGAGCCGGGGCCGTCGCATTCGAGGTCTTCGCGGTCGGCGTCTACCTCTGGCACGGGTTCACCTATCGAGCCGGCAGTCCGTGGGAACCGGGTTTCGCCGCTTGGCTCAACGGTTTTCTGGCACTGCCGATCATCGCGTTCACCACGGTGGTGATGGTCTTCGTGTTCACCGGCGAGGGCGTGCTGTCGGCGCTCACCGGCCGCAACAGCGCGGAGTTCCGCGATGGCCTGCTCGGCCTGGGAACCGTCAAGTCGGTTCGCGAGACGGGGGTCAGCGTGAACGATCAGCCGCAGCTGCGCATCGAGTTCAGCGTCGAGGGCGCCCGGGGGGAGATCTTCGACTCGGCCGCCAAGATGATCGTGCCCCTCGCCGAACTGGCGCTGCTGCGCCCCGGCGTCGTGCTTCCGGTGCGCTATCTGCCCGGACGGACCGACAAGGTGGAAGTCGACCGATCCGGCGACAGCGCCTCGGCGCAGCAGGCGATGAACGAATCGATGATCCGCAAGGGAGTGACCACGCGGGCCAAGCTCGATATCGCCGGCCGCGGCGTCGCCGCGCAGGCGGTCGTGCAGTCGCTGTCGGTGCCCGGCGAAATCCGCAACGGCTACGCGAAAATCGACCTCGGTCTCGCGGTCACCCGGCCCGACGGCAGCACCTTCAGCACCCACGCGGAGAAGTTCCTCCCGCCGACGAGCGTCTCGAATGTGCAGGTAGGGCGGATCGTGCAGGTGCACTACCTGCCGGAGAACGAGCAGGAGGTCGTCATCGCGATTCCGCTCAACGCATGAGCCGCGGGGTGTGCCGCCCTTCGCAGAACCAGTGCTGCGGAGGGCGGCACGGTCGTGTCGGCGGCAAGCGGATCACGGTGGTCGCCGAATGGTTGCCGCGAACGCGTTCCGGGGCAAAACTTGGTGGATGACGAATACCGTGGCCGAACCCGTTTCCGGCGAACCCCGCTCCACGGGACGTGCGGTGCGCGCCACCGTCCCCCGCTCGTCGCTCGGCGAATTCCGTCCCGCCCCCGATCGCGATCCGATCGCGATCCTGGAGCGGCAGGCGACGACCCGGCTGCCCGAGCTGGTACCGATTCGCTACGCCCGGATGGCGGCCGGGCAGTTCTCGTTCTTGCGCGGCGCCCCCGCGATCATGGCCGCCGACCTCGCCACGATCCCGCACACCGGGTTGACCGTCCAGCTGTGCGGGGACGCGCATCTGTCGAATTTCGGCATCTTCGCCTCCCCGGAACGGTCACTGGTGTTCGACCTCAACGATTTCGACGAAACCCTGTCCGGCCCGTTCGAATGGGATGTCAAGCGGCTGGTGGCGAGTGTGGCCGTGGCGGCGAGGGAGAAGGGCTTCACCGACGAGGAAGCCACCGCGGCCGCCCGGACCGCCGCCACGGCCTACCGGGAATGTATGCGGCGTCTGGCCGGCATGGACTCCCTCGACGTCTGGTACGAGCAGGTGGACGAGGAGACGGTGGCGAATATGGTGAGCCGCCCCAAGTTCCGCGAGGGCGTGGACCGCACCTTCGAGGCGGCCCGCAAGCGCACCAACCTCGGCGCGCTGCGCAAACTCACCTACATCGACGCCGATGGCGCGCTGCGCATCCAGCATCGGCCGCCGCTGCTGACACCGGTCGATTACGTCGACGCGCAGACCGTCGAAGAGGTGTTCATCGCCTACCGGCGGTCGCTGCCCGAGGAACGGCGGGTGTTGGCCGATCGCTACCGCATCGTCGACTACGCGCACAAGGTGGTCGGCGTGGGCAGCGTCGGCACCCGCTGCTACGTGATCCTGACCGTCGACAGCGACACCGGCGGCCCGCTGTTCCTGCAGATGAAGGAAGCCGAAAAGTCGGTGCTCGAGCCCTATCTCGCGCCGAGCCGCTTCCAGCACCAGGGCCACCGCGTCGTCCACGGCCAGCGTCTGCTGCAGACCTCCAGCGACATCTTCCTCGGCTGGGTCTCCGGCCCCTACGACCGGAACTACTACTTCCGGCAGCTGCGCGATATGAAGGGCGGCGCCGACATCACACAGCTGTCGAAGGCCGCCCTGCGCGACTACGCCGGAATCTGCAACACCACGACACCCGAGGACCGATATTCGATATTCAGCGCGGACATGCCTGCCTCCTTCGCGTTCAGCGCGGAACGGTGCCACCGTCGATGACGAACGTCTGTCCCGTAATGAAACTGCCTGCGTCCGAACACAACAGCAGCGCGGGCCCGACCAGCTCGTCCGGCTCACCGAGCCGCCGCAGCAACGGTGCCGCGGCCATCGCGTCCACCACTTCCTGCGGATTGTTGCGGACCATATCGGTATCCACCGCACCCGGCGCTATCGCGTTCACCCGAATCCCGTCGGCGGCGAATTCGGCGGCCATCGAGCGAGTGAACGACAGCAACGCCGCCTTCCCTGCCGAGTACATCGCCAGCCCCCCGGAGAACCCGAACGCCCCGATCGACGCGAAGTTCAACACCGCCGCATGCTCGCTCTCCCGCAGATACGGCAGCGCGGCCTGCACCAGGAACAACGGCCCCTGCACATTCACCGCGAACGACTTGTCCACCGCCGCCTTCTGCATCACCGCCAAGGGCTGAGCCAGCGCATTCGCGGCATTGTTGATCACGATGTCGACCCCGCCGAACCTTTCCACCGTCTGCGCGACCAACGCCTGCACCCCCTCGACCTCTCCCAGATGAGTCGGCACCCCGAGAGCCTCGGCCCCCAACTCCCGCAGCCGCTCCACGGCCTTCTCACAAGCCTCCGGCTTCCGACTGGCGACAACGACATTCGCCCCCGCACAAGCCAACCCCTCGGCCAGCGCGAGCCCGATACCCCGAGTACCGCCGGTGACGATCGCGGTCCGCCCGCTGAGGTCGAAAAGTTTCTGGAATGAGCTGCGGTCCACGGGATGAGCCTCTCTGCTGGTGTCGCTCTGCCGAGCAGAACTGACGACGGTCGCAGTCAGTTCTATCAGGCGAGTCGCGCGGCGTGTTCCGAACGGCGGGGCTCGCCGCGCGGGTCCTCGCCCTGTCGCCCGTCCGAGGTTCGGTGCACCGTCGGCAAACCGACGTCGGGCGACTCGCTCCCGCGGAGTTGTCGGTGGGCTCCGCAATACTGATCGTGGGGAGAGGCGGGAGGACTCGACATGAACTTCGTGATTACGCTCGTGGCCTCGGCGATAGCGTCGAGAAGCTCCGAAGATGGTGTGGCACAACAGGTCACGGAAGCTTACGGCGATTTGAAGCGGCTGATCATCGATAGATATCCGGACGTCGACGTTTCGGCGCTGGAGCGGAAGCCGCATTCCGACGCCAAGAAGGCGTCGCTGGCCGAGGATCTCGACGACGCCGGTGCGGCGGATGACCGTGCCTTGGAAGCAGCGGCCTTGCGCGTGCTGCGCGCGGTGCACGGGTCGGACACGGCGCCCCTGGAACTTCCGGGCACAGAGCTTGCCGGAGCAGAGGAGTCGACAGGATCCGATGCCGCCGCCCTGTTCGACGGGGCCGTCGCGGCTGAAGACGCGGGGCGTTTACCGGAGGCCGAAGCTCTGTACCGCCGCGCCGCCGACGCCGGGCACACCGGCGCGATGAACAACCTCGGGCTGCTTCTGGAAGATACGGGTCGGTCGCCCGAAGCCGAGGGGTGGTTTCGCCAGGCCGCCGACCTCGGGAACGTGACGGCGATGAACAACCTTGCCGTACTCCTCGGGGCAGAACGTCCGGAATGTGCCTACGAGTGGTTCCGCAAGGCAGCCGACGCCGGGCACACCGGCGCGATGACCACGCTGGGCGTTCTGCTGGAGAAGCAGGGACAGGTCGAGGAAGGCGAGGCCTGGTACCGCCGAGCCGCCGACACCGGCGAGCCCAACGCGATGTTCAACCTGGGGTTGCTTCTGGAGGACGCCGGCAAGGCCGAGCCGGCCGAGCTGTGGATCCGCCGCGCTGCCGACGCCGGCCATGCCACTGCCATGTTCAACCTGGGCGTGGTCGCGTACGACTCGGGCCGGACGCAGGAGGCAGAAGCCTGGTGGTGCAAGGCCGCTGACGCCGGGCACCCCAAGGCGATGTTCAACCTGGCGATCAGGTTGGAGGAGGCGGGCAGGTCGGAGGACGCCGAAACCTGGTATCGGCGGGCCGGCGAAGCTGGGCATCCGGCCTCGATGCTCAACCTGGCCTGCACATTGCGGCAGGCCGGTAAGCAACGGGAGGCCGAGACCTGGTACCGAAAGGCCGCCGATGCCGGGAACGTGGCCGCGATGTTCAACCTGGGCTTGTTACTCGAAGCCATCGGCGAAGTGGGGGAGGCCGAGTCGTGGTACCGCAAAGCCGCCGAGACGGGCGAAGCCGTTGCGATGACCAACCTGGGCGCACTGCTGATGGAATCGGGCCGGTCCGAGGAGGGCGAGTGGTGGTGCCGTAAAGCCGCCGAGGCAGGACGTCCCGTCGCCATGTGCGACTTGGCGGTAGCGATGGAGAGGACCGGCCGTATGACGGAAGCCGAAACGTGGTACCGCCGCGCCGCCGAGTCCGGTCATCCCAGAGCGATGTTTCTCCTCGGCGGCATCCTCGAACAGCGAGGACGAACCGACGAGGCCGAAACATGGTGGCGCAGAGCCGCCGACGCCGGCCACCCCGGCGCGATGTCCGGCCTGGCCTACCTACTCGCGATGGCAGGCCGTGTCGACGCCGCCGAAACCTGGAGGCGCAGAGCCGCCGCCGCGGGCGAGCCCGGCGCTACCCCCATGCGGTGACGAGTCCCGTTCCGCTCGGCATCCCTGATCCGAACTGCAGTCCGGAGCGGCCGCCGCCTGGTCTACGGTGGATACCGGCCATTCCACTCGTCACCCGGGAGGTGTCTTGCGCTCCACCCGCATACTGCCGGTCCTGCTCGTCCTGGTAGCCGCGGCACTCCTGCTGCCCACGCGCGCAAGCGCCGACGCCGCCATCGACGACACCACCTCCCACCGCATCGACGAACTCGTCGCACTGCGCGCCGGCGCGACCGGAGCGAGCAAAGGCGAACTCCTCGACCTGCTGTCCCGACAATTCCTGGGCACCCCCTACGCCGCGAACACCCTCATCGGCTCCGCAACCCAGCCCGAACAACTCGTAGCCGACTTCCGCCAGGTGGACTGCTTCACCTTCCTCGACTACATAGAAGCCCTGAGCCGAACCACCGACCGAAACCGCTTCGAAGCCAACCTGATCGACACCCGCTACGCCGCCGCCCAAGTCGACTACCCCCACCGCAAACACTTCTTCACCGACTGGGCGCAAGTCGCCGACGTCGCCGCCACCGACATCACCGGGAATCTGTCACCCGCCGCAATCAAGGTCCCCAAACACCTCAACGCAAAGGGCGACGGAGCTGTCTACCTGCCAGGCATCCCAGTAGTCGACCGCGCCATCACCTACATCCCCAGCGCAGCGGTCGACGAGGGCGTCGTCAGCGGCCTCCGAACCGGCGACTACATCGGCGCCTACGCCGACCAGCCCGGCCTCGACGTCACCCACGTCGGAATCCTCATCAACACACCGACCGGCCCGGTCTTCCGAAACGCGTCGTCACTTGCGGTAAACAACAAGGTTGTGGACACCCCGCTGGGCGAGTATTTGCAGACCGTTCCCGGGATAGTGGTGTTGCGCCCACGACCGGCGTAGACCGGCAACGGATGGTTTTGGCGCAATCAGTCCCACCAGTTGAAGATGGCTTGCCCGAGGGTATGCGGGTTCCAATACCGGACTTGGTCGAGTTCGGCTGGTCCCGGGAGTGTCGGATTACCGGTGGATCTGACCCCGGTAGGGGTTAGTTTCCGGTCGGGTTGATCCGGCCTTCGAATGCG
>NZ_LZML01000045.1:0-542 GCF_001665695.1 Nocardia sp. 852002-51101_SCH5132738
ACCTGCGACTTGGAAAGCTTTGTCACACCAAGTGATTCGACAAGTTTCTCCATGCGTCGGGTAGACACCCCGAGCAGATAACAGGTGGCGACCACCGAGGTCAGGGCTCGTTCGGCACGTTTGCGGCGTTCGAGCAGCCAGTCCGGGAAGTAACTACCCTGACGCAGTTTGGGGATCGCGACGTCGATCGTGCCGACACGAGTATCGAAGTCGCGGTGGCGGTACCCGTTTCGGGAGTTCACCCGCTCGTCGGAGCGTTCGCCGTAGCCGGCGCCACACACCGTGTCGGCTTCGGCGCTCATCATGGCCTGAATGAACGTGGACATCATGTTGCGCAGGAGATCCGGGCTCGCGACGGCGAGTTGCTCGGACAGCATTGCGGACGGGTCGATAGGCTGGACAGAGGTCATCGCGTGAAACTTTCTTCCTTCAAGTGACTTGGCGGTCTTTTGAAGGATCACGCGGTGACCACCCTCTACTCGGCTACGACACGCCCAGACTTCGCTGAGGGCCCGTCGTACACCATCCTGCTGGACTCAACC
>NZ_LZML01000046.1:0-50454 GCF_001665695.1 Nocardia sp. 852002-51101_SCH5132738
CGGCTCGTCCTCGACGACCACGACACCGTCCACGCCCTCGACACCGAATCCGCCGCACCGATCACCGACACCGAACGCGGCGCTCCGCTCACCGACCAGGAAGGTCAGCCAGGTATCACCGGCCCCATCCCCAACACCGATACACCGACGACTCCCGACCAACCCGGGGTATCGCCGCCGGGCTGATCGGTATTCGGGGGCGTGAGATTTCGGCAGTCCAGCTATGTTCGGACACATCACCCAGCGCTCAACCCAGGTGAGCCGGCCGACGACTGCGGAACAGGAGTAGCAGCTCCCGTCGAGGACGTTGTCGCCGGCGCACACACGTAGCCCTCATCCCCAACACCGACACATCGGCGACTCCCGACCACCGGTGTATCCCCGGGGCCGATCGATAGTCGGTCGCGCGAGATTCGGCAGCCGCCGCCGGGCCGGGCGGAACGCGCCCCGCCCGGTCCGGGCACCGCTGTTGATCATCGTGGCGCGGCGGTAGGAACTCCGTCGAGAATGTTGTCGCCGACCGACACGGCGGCATCGATCGCGACGTTTCGACTGGCCTTCTCATCGAACGGCTCGGCGGCGGAGCCGGAACGCACAGAGGCCGAGTGGCTTTCGCGCTGCCGGTACGACTCTCGATCCGCAGCCGAGATGCCTACAACTTCACCAGATCGTCGGCGTGAATGACGGGGCGTTGCATACCTTCCGGCAGTTCGGAGGTGGAGTGGCCGGCCATGGCTTGCAGTTCGGTGCTGTCGTATTCGACGACGCCGCGCGCTACGGTGCGGCCGTCGGGAGCGAGCAGGTCGACCACATCACCGCCGTAGAAGCGGCCCTTGACGCCGGTGATGCCGGCGGCGAGGAGCGACCGGCGCGAATGCGCGACGGCCCTGACGGCGCCGGCGTCGAGGTGGATGGCGCCGCGGCTGTCGGCGGCGTGGCGGACCCAGAACTTGCGGGCCGACAACCGGACCGGACGCGCGGCGAAGGCCGTGCCCACCGAGGCGTCGCGCAGTGCCAGCGCCGCATCGGAGGCGGCGGCCAACAGGACGGGCACGCCGGCGTCGGCGGCGAGGCGGGCGGCCGAGAGCTTCGACGCCATACCGCCGGTGCCGAGTGCGCCACCGCTACCGGCGATCACACCGTCGAGGTCGGCGCTGTTGCGCACCTCGGGAATGAATGTCGCGGCGCCCTTGCGGGGGTCGCCGTCGTAGAGTCCGTCCACATCCGACAGCAGAACCAGCGCATCCGCACCGACCAGATGCGCCACCAGCGCGGCCAGCCGGTCGTTGTCACCGAAGCGGATCTCCTCGGTGGCGATGGTGTCGTTCTCGTTGACCACCGCGACCGCGTGCAGGGCACGCAAACGGTCGAGGGTGCGCTGCGCGTTGCGGTGGTGTTCGCGCCGGGCGAAGTCACCCGCGGTGAGCAACACCTGCCCCACCACCCGGTCGAATCGGGCGAACGAGGTGCCCCAGGCGTGGGCCAGCGCCAGCTGGCCGACGCTCGCCGCGGCCTGCTTCGTCGCGAGATCCCTTGGGCGGGCGGCCAATCCGAGCGGGGCTATGCCGGCGCCGATCGCACCGGAGGAGACCACCACCACATCCGATCCGGCGCGCATACGGGCCTCGATCGCCTCGGCGAGCTTGTCCAGGCGCGCGTTGTCGAGTCCGCCCTCGAGGCTGGTCAGCGCCGACGAGCCGATCTTGACCACCACGCTGCGCGCGGCCCGGATCGACTGCCTAGTAGTTACCGCTCCCTTATCGTAATCCACCTGTGTCACAACAACACTCACTCACTTGACGCGCCACCACCGTGACGCACGACGACTACCGGACCGGCACGCCCGCACACACCGGCGAAACCGGCGTGGCGGGCGATCACGGTTGGTCCTCGTCCTCCGAGACCAGGCCGCGGCGCACCCGGGAGGCATGCTTGCGCTCGGCGGCGGAGATGCGGTCGGTCTGGTCCAGGCGGGGGTCGGTCCCGCGCCCGGTCATCACCATATCGACGCCGGCCGAGATCTGCGGCTCCCACTCGAAGCTCACATCGCCGATGGTGACCTCGGCGCCGGGCACCGCACCCTGGCGAACCAGCTCGTCCTCGACGCCGAGGCGCGCGAGCCGGTCGGCCAGGTAGCCGACGGCCTCGTCGTTGTCGAACTGCGTTTGGCGCACCCATCTTTCGGGGCGCTCACCGCGGACGATGAAGCCGCCCTCGACCTCCGGATCGGGTTCGACGGTGAAGCCGGTCTCCCCGGCCACCACCGGCCGGATCACCGGACGCTTCGGCGCCGCCTTCGGATGCGCCTCGCGATACTCGCGGACCATATCGGCCAGCGCGAAGGTCAACGGCCGCAAACCTTCCCGGCTCACCGCGGAAATCGTGAACACCGGCCAGCCGCGCTCGGTGAACTCGGACGTCACCATCTCGGCCAATTCGGCGGCGTCGGGGATATCGGCCTTGTTGAGGATGACCACGCGCGGCCGATCGGCCAGATCGCCCAGGCCGGCGTCTGCCTGCAGGGCGGGGCGATAGGCGGCCAGTTCGGCCTCGAGCGCGTCGACGTCGGAGATCGGGTCGCGGCCGGGTTCCAGTGTGGCGCAATCGACTACGTGAGCCAGCACCGCGCATCGCTCGAGATGCCGCAGGAAGTCCAGCCCCAGGCCGCGTCCGTCGCTGGCGCCGGGGATCAGGCCCGGCACATCGGCGACGGTGAAGGTGGTGTCCCCGCTGGACACCACGCCGAGATTCGGCACCAGCGTCGTGAAGGGGTAATCGGCGATTTTGGGCTTGGCCGCCGAGAGCACCGAAACGAGCGAAGACTTTCCGGCCGAGGGGAACCCGACCAGGCCGACATCGGCCACGGATTTCAGTTCGAGAACGAGATCGCGTTCCTCGCCCTCCTCACCCAGCAGCGCGAAGCCGGGCGCCTTGCGGGCGCGCGACACCAGCGCCGCATTGCCGAGTCCGCCGCGGCCACCGCGCGCCGCCACGAACCGGGTGCCCGCGCCGACCAGATCGGCCACGACCTCCCCGCCGTCGCCGATGACGACCGTGCCGTCGGGCACCTTCAGCAGCAGCTCCGAACCCTGTTTGCCGTCGCGGTTACCGCCCTCGCCGGGTTTGCCGTTGCCGGCTTTGGCGTGCGGGTGGAAGTGGAAGTCCAGCAGCGTGTGCACGTTCGGGTCGACTTCGAGAATCACGTCCCCGCCGTTGCCGCCGTTGCCACCGTCGGGTCCGCCGAGCGGCTTGTACTTCTCCCGATGCACCGAGGCACAGCCGTGACCGCCCTTACCGGCGCGGACGTGCAGTACCACACGATCGATGAATTTGGACATGCCAGCTGGACCTCTGTGTTTCGGTGGACGGTGGTGGTGAGCCTCCCGGAACGGCGAACGGGCCAGGGTTTATCTGCTAAACCCTGGCCCGCTTCGAAGAATGTGTGGAGAAGGCTCCGGCGCGGCTCAGGCCTGCACCGGCTCCGGTACCACGATGTTGACGGTCTTGCGGCCCCGCTTGGTGCCGAACTGGACCGCGCCCGCCTCGAGGGCGAACAGCGTGTCGTCGCCGCCGCGGCCGACGTTGACGCCGGGGTGGAAGTGGGTTCCGCGCTGGCGAACCAGGATCTCGCCGGCCTTGACGGCCTGGCCGCCGAAGCGCTTCACGCCGAGTCGCTTGGAGTTGGAATCGCGACCGTTGCGAGAGCTGGACGCACCCTTCTTATGTGCCATGGCTGAAAACTCCTCGATTCGAAACCGGGTGGTTCCGCTAGGTCGAAATTACTTGATGCCGGTGACCTTCAGGACCGTCAGCTTCTGACGGTGGCCCTGACGCTTGTGGTAGCCGGTCTTGTTCTTGAACTTGTGGATCCGGATCTTCGGGCCCTTGGTCTGCTCGACCACCTCGGCGGACACCGAAACCTTGGCCAGCTTGTCGGCATCGGTAGTCAGCTTGGCGCCGTCAACCACCAGCACCGGCGACAGCGATACGGCCGTGCCCGGTTCACCCTCGATCTTCTCGACCTTCACCAGGTCACCGACCGCGACCTTGTACTGCTTTCCGCCGGTCTTGACGATCGCGTACGTTGCCATCGGTCGGCTGCCCTCTTTCCTCAACTAGTGCTCGGCACTCTGCTCACACGGCCGCCTGCCGGTGGACACCGGAAACCGCCGTACGACTGGTCTGATAGTCACCGCCGCCTCGGTACTTCTTCCGCACCGGAGGGCTCGTTTTCGAGCCGGATCTCATGACAGCGCAGCGTTTTCTCAACACAACACGGTGCTGTCACCGGGCAGCGACTGTCCAAGATTACAGGACTGCCACCCCACGCACCAAACCGGGTCGCCACCACTCCGAGCGCGATCCGCGGCGGCGCCCCGCCCGCCGTGCGGGCGGGGCCTGTGCTGCGAGTTCTCCGGTTCGACGCCCCGGATCAGTTCGGCGATTCCGGCGCGCCCGCGGCTCGCCCGGCGGACCGGCGACGGGTCCGCTGCCGCGGGGTCACCTCGGCCGGAGCCAGCTCGTCGAGCGAGAACTTCGGCGCGCTGTCCTGATCGGCGTCGGTCAGGACGAAGACCGCGCCCCGGCTGTCGGTCGACGGAGCCGACGCGGTGCGAGCCACCCGGCGGCGGCCGCGACGGACACCTGCCTCCGGAGCCTGCTCGTCCGGCTTCTTCTCGACCGGCATCTTCTCGACCGGCTTCGTCTCCGCCGGAGCTGGAGTGGACGTGGGCTCGGCCGGCGCCAACTGTGCTCCGATTCGGCCGGTCACCGCGGGCACCCGTTCGGCAGCGGGCTCCTGTGCGGGCCGCTCGGGCTCTGCGACCGGCTCGGAGCCGTCTCGACCGGCGGCGACCACGGAATCGGCTGCTTCCGCGTGCACGGGTTCCGCTCGCACGGCTTCGGCTTCAGCGGATTCGGTGACCTCCGCCGCTGCCGCCCTCGCACGTCCCTGGCGCGAATCCCGCGAGCCCTTGGCCTGCGGGCTCGGTTCCGCCTTCGCCTCGACCGGCGCGGCGGCCTCGGCCACCTCGTCGTCGGTGTGATGCGCGGCCATCGCGAGCGCGACCGGATGAGCGCGCTTGACGGCCGCCTCCTCCTCGGGATGCGAATCCGCGGTCTCGGGCGCGGCGGTGCTCGCCTGCTTGGTCTCCTTGTCGCGGTCCTTGTCCTTGCGGCGGCGACGGCCTTCGCGGCGGCCGGCCCCTTCCTCGGCGGGCGCGGTCTCGACCGGGTAGTTGTGCACGATGATGCCGCGGCCGTGGCAGTGCTCACAGGTGGTGGAGAACGCCTCGACCAGTCCGGTGCCCAGCTTCTTGCGGGTCATCTGGACCAGGCCGAGTGAGGTGACCTCCGACACCTGATGGCGAGTACGGTCGCGTCCGAGCGCCTCGGTGAGGCGACGCAGCACCAGATCGCGGTTGGATTCCAGCACCATGTCGATGAAGTCGACGACGATCATGCCGCCGATATCGCGCAACCGCATCTGGCGCACGATCTCCTCGGCGGCCTCCAGGTTGTTGCGGGTGACCGTTTCTTCCAGGTTGCTGCCGCCGGAACCGGTGAACTTGCCGGTGTTGACGTCGATCACGGTCATCGCCTCGGTGCGGTCGATGACCAGGGTGCCGCCGGACGGCAGCCACACCTTGCGGTCGAGGGCCTTCGCCAGCTGCTCGTCGATGCGCAGGCTGCCGAAGACGTCCACGCCGTTGTTCTCGTAGCGCTCGACCCGGGCCAGCATGTCCGGTGCGACGGTGCGGACGTAGTTCTCGACGGTCGTCCACGCCCGGTCACCCTCGATGACCAGCTTGGAGAAGTCCTCGTTGAACAGGTCGCGGACCACCTTGACCAGCAGGTCCGGCTCTTCGTACAGGGTCTTCGGCGCGCCCGACCCGTTCTCGGCCTGCTTCTCGATGGTCTTCCAGGTGGCCTGCAGCCGCTCGACGTCGCGGGCCAGCTCGGTCTCGCTCACACCTTCGGACGCGGTGCGGATGATCACTCCGGCGTCCTGCGGGACGATATCGCGCAGGATCTCCTTGAGCCGCTTGCGCTCGGTGTCGGGCAGTTTGCGGCTGATACCGGTCGAGGTCCCGCCCGGAACGTAGACCAGGAAGCGACCGGCCAGGCTGATCTGCGTGGTCAGCCGGGCGCCCTTGTGCCCCACCGGATCCTTGCTGACCTGCACCAGGACGGTGTCGCCGGGTTTGAGAGCCTGCTCGATCTTGCGTTCCTTGCCGCCGAGCCCGGCGGCCTCCCAGTTCACCTCACCGGCGTAGAGCACGCCGTTGCGGCCGCGGCCGATATCGACGAACGCCGCCTCCATGCTGGGCAGCACGTTCTGCACCTTGCCCAGGTAGACGTTGCCGACCATGGACGCCGTGCCGGTGTTGGTGACGAAATGCTCGACCAGGATGTTGTCCTCGAGCACCGCCACCTGGGTGGTCGCGCCGACATGCGAGTGTTCACCGGCCGGGAACGACTTCTCGCGGACCACCATGACCCGGTCGACCGCCTCGCGACGGGCCAGGAATTCCGATTCGGTGAGGATCGGCGGGCGGCGGCGACCGGCCTCGCGACCGTCGCGACGACGCTGCCGCTTGGCCTCCAGCCGGGTCGACCCGCTGATGCCCTGCACCTCGTCGACCGCGCGGCGCTTGTTGCGCGGTTCCCGCTCATGCACGACGGTGTTCGGCGGATCGTCGTCGGCAGGCTCGGATTCGTTGTCCTCACCGGCCTTGCGACGACGGCGACGACGGCGACGACGGGTGGAACCCTCCGGCGTCGAACCCGACTCGTCGTCGCTCTCCTCGCCGGTCTGCTCGGCGGCCGCTTCCTCGGCGGATTCGTCGGAGTCGGCGTGCGACTCGGCGTCCTCGTCGTCGGATTCGTCGTCGGACTCGTGATCGGCGTGCTGTTCGCCCCGGCCCCGGCCGCGACCGCGACGGCCACGGCGGCGACGACGCGAGCGACCGCCGTCCTCCTGCTCGTCACGCGACTGCTCGTCGTCCCAGTCGCCGCCGGCTTCGGTCTCGGGCTCGGCTGCCGCGACGGACTCGGGCTCCGCCGGAGTTTCCTCCGGCTCGGTGTCGGTGACCTTTTCGCCGGCTTTCTCGGCGGCCTTTTCAGCGGCTTTCTCGGCCGCCTTTTCGGCGGCCTTGGCCTCGCGTTCGGCGCGCCGGCGGCGGCGCATCTCCTCGGCCGCCGCGGCATCCGGCGGCAGGAACAGCGGCGCGGCCGCGATACTCGCCGGCTCGAAGACGACCGGCTCCTCGGGCTGCGCGACGGGCTGCTGGAACGGGCTGGTGAACAGCGAAGTGTGGGGTGCCGATTCGGGCTCGGCGGGGGTCGCCGGCGACTCGGATGTCACTGCGGAGTTCGCCGTGCCGGCGGCCTCGGCGACGCCCGCGGCCTGCACGGTATCGGCGACCTCGGTTTCGGCGACCGCGGTGGAGGCGCCGGACTCGCTCGGCACGGGCTCGCCGGCCGTATCCGGCGCGGTGGCGGTCTGCGCGGTATCGGCCGCGGCGGTGGATGTGGTCGCCGGAGACGCACTCTCGGCGGGCGCCGGAGCAGGCGTCTCGGCCTGTTCGGTCGCGGGCTCGGCCACCGGTTGCTCGGCGCCGGCCTGTGGGGGAACGAGCGCGTCGCGCACGGATTCGGCGACGGTCCGGTCCAGGCTGGATTGGGCACTGCGGGCTTCCGCACCCAGTTCGGTCAGGTGGGCAAGGATGCGCTTGCTGGTGGTTCCCAAAAGTTTCGCCAGCGCGTGCACCCGGATACGTTCGGGCAACTGCGCTGCCTCCCCTACCCCGGCCACCTCGGTCGAGGTGGATTCACCATTGCTCTGCGATGTTCCTTGCGGCTCTTGATCGGCCACGAAATCTCCTCGGGCCCCCGGGCGCGTCCCACTCGTACGAGAGTGACGCGGCCGACGCGGGGGCGCTGTCCGTTCGCCTCACGCCTGTGGCGCAAGGTCTGATGGTCTCGCCCCGCGTGCCCGGTTATCACCTGTCGTACGTCGTTCGGGCTAACTGGTCACGCGGCGCCTGGCTGTTGGCTTGCGCACCTGAGCTCGAGCGCTCATCCAGCGTGCCGCCGAACAGCGAGTCTTGTAACCGTCCGGGGCAGCGATGATCGGCGTCGAGCCGCGGTGCCATTCGGTTGCGTTCGCCACCTGCCCCGATAGGTAGGCGTCGATCACATCCGCTTCCAGTATCCCACACAGCGACCCACTGGTACGCCATCGGAGCGCGACCGCCCCGTTTCCGTGGCCCGACCGGCGGCTCTTACCTACACCCGAGTAGGTCTTTCCCGACCGACGTCGATCACTGGCTGGAGTGTCGCCGCGACCCGCGAGCAAACCGGCTCACCCGGCCCGGAGCGAGTCCTCCGAGCGACCGTTCGCGGCCGGCTCGCCGTCGGATGCCCGAACGGCGAGCCCAGAGGCCGCGAACCCGCCGGTGCGAATCGGAGCCTGAAAGACAGAGCTAGAACCAGAGTGCGATCTCGCGCTTCGCGGATTCGGGCGAGTCGGAGCCGTGCACGAGGTTGAACTGGGTTTCCAGGGCGTAGTCGCCGCGGATGCTGCCGGGAACGGCCTTCTCGACCGGGTCGGTGCCGCCGGCGAGCTGGCGGAAGGCGGCGATGGCGCGCGGGCCTTCGAGGATGGCAGCAACGACCGGTCCGGAGGTGATGAATTCGATCAGCGAGCCGTAGAACGGCTTGTCGGCGTGTTCGGCGTAGTGGGCGGCGGCAAGTTCTTCGGAAACCTGCTCGAGCTTGAGGGCCGCGATCTTCAGGCCTTTGCGTTCGATGCGGGTGATGATCTCACCAACCAGGCCTCGCGCCACGCCGTCCGGCTTGATGAGTACCAACGTCTGCTCAGTCACGGCGCCACTCTAACCGGCGCTGCCACGGGATTCCGAACCGAGCCCTCAGGACGAGCCCTGCATCCGCTGGCTGGGCAGTAAACCCTGGTCCATGCGGCGTTTGACGTCGGAGCGCAGGACCAGAATGAACGCCCACACGGCCGCGAACACGACGCCGATGATGCCGATCGACAGATGGATGAATCCGCCGGCCAGCACCAGCACCTGCAGGCCGAGATTGAACGGCACGGCCCACGAGCGGCGCTGCATTCCGGAGCCGACGAACATCAATACGGCCAGGCCGACCAGGTAGGTCACCGACCACCAGCTCAGTCCGCCGCCGACGGCCCCGACCACCGGCAGTGCCAGCAGCACGGTGATGGCCTCGAGTACCAGCGCACCGGCCATCACACCGCGGAAACCCTTCCACGGGTCGGTCGCGGGCGCGGGTACACCCGGCTTCGGTGCGCCGGCCTCGCCGCGCACATCGTCCTCGCTACCCACGTTGCCTCCTCCGCGCCGCACCGCCGATGCCCTCGACACCAGCTTCCCACTGCACCCTGCATCCACGTTCCGCCGGGCCCGCGTGGTGACGCAAGCTGCCGCCTCCGGCCCACCGCATCACGCGGGGTCCTTCCCGAACAGCGAGCGCGCCGCACCCGCGGTGACCACCGAGCCGGTGACCACGATGCCCGCGCCGGATACCGGTTCGCCGGCGTCGCCCGCTTCCTCGGCGATGGCGATCGCGGTTTCCACCGCATCGGCGAGGCTGTTCGCGGTGACGACTCGCTCATCACCGAAACGCTGGACGGCCAGGTCGGCGAGTTCGTCGACGCCGAGCGCCCGCGGTGAACCGTTGGTGGTGACAACGATCTCGTCCAGCACCGGCTCCAGCGCGGCGAGAATGCCGGCCGCATCCTTGTCCGAGAGCACCGCGACCACGCCCACCAACTTACGGAAGTCGAATTCCTCGGTGAGGGTCGCGGCCAGCGCCCGCGCACCGGCGGGATTGTGCGCGGCGTCGATGAAGATGGTCGGCGCGCTGCGCATCCGTTCCATCCGGCCCGGACTGGCCGCCGCCGCGAATCCGGCGCGCACCGCGTCGATGTCGAGTTGTTTCTGCGCGCCGGCGCCGAAGAACGCCTCGACCGCAGCGAGCGCCAGCGCCGCGTTGTGCGCCTGGTGTTCGCCGTGCAGCGGCAGGAAGATCTCGTCGTAGACGCCGCCGAGCCCCTGGATCTCCAGTACCTGACCGCCGATCGCGACGCGGCGCGACAGCACCCGGAACTCGGACCCGGCGCGGGCCACCGCGGCATCGGCCTCCACCGCGCGCCGCAGCAGCACCTCCATCGCCTCGGGATCCTGTTCGGCGATAATGGCCACGGTGTCGCGCGGAATCAGCAGATCCTGCGGCGACTTCTTGATGATCCCGGCCTTCTCACCGGCGATCGAGGCCAGATCCGGCCCCAGATAGTCGGTGTGGTCCAGGCCGATCGGCGTGATCACCGCGACCTGCCCGTCGATGACGTTGGTCGCGTCCCACGTGCCGCCCATCCCGGTCTCGACGACCGCGACATCGACCGGCGCCTCGGCGAACGCCGCGTACGCCATCGCGACGAGGACCTCGAATTTGCTCATCCGCGGTCCCGGTCCGTCGCCGAGGGCTCCGTCGGTCGATCGCGCGTCGATCATCTCGACGTAGGGCAGCAGTTCCCGATAGATCTCGACGTAGCGGGCCGGGCTGATCGGCGCGTTGTCGATGGCGATCCGTTCGGTCGCCAGTTGCAGATGCGGGCTGGTGAACCGCCCGGTGCGCCGGTGCAGCGCGGTGAGCAGCGCATCGACCATCCGGGTGACCGAGGTCTTGCCGTTGGTGCCCGCGATGTGGATGGCGGGATAGCTCTGCTGCGGGGAGCCGAGGAGGTCCATCAGGGTCGCGATCCGGGTCAGCGACGGCTCGATCTTGGTTTCACCCCAGCGCTGGTCGAGTTCGGCCTCGACCAGCGCCATTTCGGCGAGGTCCACCGGCGAGGGACCGGTGCGCAGCCGGTCCGCACCGCCGGCGAGCGGTTCGCGGTCGAATCCTTCGCCGCCGCTCACTTCTTCGCCGCCGGCTCCGTGATCTGCGCCAGCCGCGCCCCGATCCGGGCCACCTCGGATTCGGCGACCTCGCGACGGGTGCGGATCTTGGCGACCACCTCGTCGGGCGCCTTGGCCAGGAAGGCCTCGTTGCCGAGTTTGGCGCTGGTGGCGGCGAGGTCCTTCTGCGCGGCCGCGAGATCCTTCTCCAGCCGGCGGCGTTCGGCGTCGAGGTCGACCGAACCGGAGGTGTCCAGTTCGACGGTGACGGTGGCGCCGGACAGGCGCACCTCCACCGCGGCGGTCGCGGAGAAGTCGGCGTCCGGAGCGGTGAGCCGGGCCAGGGTGGCGATCTCCGCGTGCAGCCCGGTCAGGTCGGCGGTATCGTCGATGCCGATCAGTTTCGCGGCGACCTTCTGCTTGTCGGTCAGGCCCTGATCGCTGCGGAACCGGCGGATCTCAGTGACCAGCTTCTGCAGATCCGCGATGCGCTGCGCCGCAACGGTATCGGTGGCGACACCCGAGGACTGCGGCCACGCGGCGGTCACCAGCGAGTCGTCCTCGCCGGCCTCGGTGAGGGCCTGCCACAGCGTTTCGGTGACGAACGGGATGGCCGGGTGCAGCAGGCGCAGCACCGAATCCAGCACGTTGCCGAGAACGATGCGCGTGCTCGCGGCCCGTTCCTCCGACTCGGCGAACTGCACCTTGGCCAATTCCAGGTACCAGTCACACAGTTCGTCCCAGGCGAAGTGGTACAGCGCCTCACAGGCCTTGCCGAATTCGTAGCGGTCGAAGGCCGCGTCCACCTCGGCACGCACCTCGTCCAGCCGGTCGAGGATCCAGCGGTCGGTGTCGGTGAGGGTGGCGCGTTCGGGCAGTTCGCCCGGCGCGGCCCCGTTCATGAGCGCGAATTTGCTGGCGTTGAACAGCTTCGTGATGAAGTTGCGCGAGGCCTGCACGTGCGGCGGACCGACCGACAGGTCGCTGCCCGGCTGGGCGCCCCGGGCCAGGGTGAAACGTGTTGCGTCCGCGCCGAACTCGTCGATCCACACCAGCGGGTCGACACCGATGCCCTTGGACTTGGAGTACTTGCGGCCGAATTCGTCGCGGATGAGGCCGTGCAGGAAGACGTCGTCGAACGGAACCTGCTGCCGTCCGGAGTCCTTCCCGGCGGCGATGACCGGATCGTCGGAGACGAACATGCCGAACATCATCATCCGGGCCACCCAGAAGAACAGGATGTCGTAGCCGGTGACCAGCACGCTGGTGGGATAGAACTTCGCCAGTTCCGGGGTGGGGTCCGGCCAGCCCATCGTGGAGAAGGGCCACAGGCCGGAGGAGAACCAGGTGTCGAGGACATCCGGGTCCTGCACCCAGCCCTCGGGCGCCTGCTCGTCGGGGCCGACACACGCGATCTCGCCCTCGGGGCCGTACCAGATCGGGATGCGGTGGCCCCACCACAGCTGCCGTGAGATGCACCAGTCGTGCATGTTGTCGACCCACTCGAACCAGCGCGGTTCCTGGCTCGCCGGGTAGATCTTCACCGCGCCGTTGCGCACGGCGTCACCGGCGGCCTTGGCCAGCGATTCGACCTTCACCCACCACTGCATCGACAGGCGCGGTTCGATCGGTTCGCCGGAGCGCTCGGAGTGTCCGACGCTGTGCACGTACGGACGCTTCTCGGCGACGATGCGCCCTTCGTCGGCCAGCCGCTCGCGAATCTTGACGCGCGCCTCGAACCGGTCCATCCCGTCGAATTCGGTTCCGGTGTCGGCGATCTTGCCGGTCTTGTCCATGATGGTCGGCATCGGCAGGTTGTGCCGCAGGCCGATCTCGAAGTCGTTGGGGTCGTGCGCGGGGGTGATCTTCACTGCGCCGGAGCCGAATTCGGGGTCGACGTAGTCGTCGGCGACGATCGGGATCTGGCGACCGGTGATCGGGTGGTAGACGGTGGTGCCGATCAGCGCCCGGTATCGCTCGTCGTCCGGATGCACCGCGACCGCGGTATCGCCGAGCATGGTCTCCACCCGGGTGGTGGCCACGATGACGTGCGGTTCGTCGTCGTTCAGCGAGCCGTAGCGCAGCGAGACGAGCTCACCCTCGACGTCCTCGTATTTCACCTCGACGTCGGAGATGGCGGTCTCGAGCGAGGGCGACCAGTTCACCAAGCGCTCGGCCTGGTAGATCAGCCCGGCGTCGTAGAGTCGCTTGAAGATGGTCTGCACCGCGCGGGACAGGCCGTCGTCCATGGTGAAGCGGTCGCGGCTCCAGTCGATGCCGTCGCCGAGGCGGCGCATCTGGCCCTGGATGGCGCCGCCGGATTCGCGCTTCCAATCCCAGACCTTGTCGACGAACAGTTCGCGGCCGAAGTCTTCCTTGGTCTTGCCGTCGACGGCGAGCTGCTTCTCGACCACGGTCTGGGTGGCGATACCGGCGTGGTCCATACCGGGCAGCCACAGCACCTCGTAGCCCTGCATCCGCTTGCGGCGGGTGAGCAGGTCCATCAGGGTGTGGTCGAAGGCGTGGCCCATGTGCAGGTTGCCGGTGACGTTCGGCGGCGGCAGCACGATCGAATAGGGCGGCTTCTCGCTCGCCGGGTCGGCGGTGAAGTAACCGGCCGCTACCCAGCGCTCGTACAGGTCGGCCTCTACATCGCTGGGGTTCCAGCTCTTGGGGAGGGCGTCGGCACGATTTCGCGAGTTATCAGGGGCTGCGCTGGTCACCGTGCGATTCTACGGAGTTGAGCAGGAGCACTCGACAGGGCCCTGCACACGGCACCGGAGAAAGATGTAGGGCGGGGTTTTCGGCGGATGAGGGACACCGAAAACCCCGCCCACGTCTTCGAGACTACCGCCCGGATCGGCGCAATACACCAATCCATATGCAATTCTCAGCTTTTGCCCGAATCCGTTGTGCAGGTGCGGGTTTGCCACTCAGCATGCTCGCAGATTCGCCGCCGAGATGCGGAGGCCGCGCCCCGCCTGCGCGCGGCGGGTCACGGCACGAGTATCGCCAGCGCTCCGGCTTCGGCGCGGAAGGTAGCCGGTAGCAGTCCCGCCGGGTCGCCGTCGGCGGTCGCCGGTACCGCGGCGGTGAGGGTGATGGTCCGGGCCCGATAGTGCCCGACCGCCGGATGATCGACGCGCTTGCCGGCGGCCAGCGCCGGGAGCAGACGGACCATCTGCAGCCGCGACATGGCGCCGACCACGGTCAGGTCGAGCAGGCCGTCGTCGACGATCGCGTCGGGGCAGATGAGCATGCCCCCGCCGTAGGTCCGGGTGTTGCCGACCGCCACCATCACGGCCTCGGTCTCGAAGACGCGATCACCGGCCGAACCCGGCTCGCCGGACAGTTCGATGCGGTAGGGCACCCCGAGTTGCCCGAGCAGTTCCGGCACGGCGGCGAAGGAGTACCGCAGCGAGCCCTTCGGCCAGCGCATGCTGTTGGCGCGCAAGGTCACTCGCGCGTCGAAGCCGGTGCCGGCGACGGTGGCGAATCGCATGGGCCGATGCGCGATCGCGGGTTCGATGCCGGCCGCCCACCCCTGAGCGTGCTCGGGGTCGGGCCGGGATTCGATCGCGCCGAGGTCGATGGTGCGCACGGAACCGCCGAGCACGATATCGGCCGCGGCGCGCGGATCGTCGTCGGGCACGCCCAGCTCCCGGGCCAGGTCGTTTCCGGTCCCACCGGGCAGCAGCCCCAGCGGCACCCCGGTCGAGGCGATGGCCTGCAGCGTGACGCAGACCAATCCGTCACCGCCCGCGCAGACGACGGCGTCGGGACACGCGGGGCCCCGCACCGAATCCCGGATCAGGCGAACGGTTTCCGCGGCGTCGGCACCGCGGATCTCGCGTACCCGCACACCGCGTTCGGCGAAGCGGGCGGCGGCCGCGGCGGCCGCGGCCAGTCCCCGGCCGTGGCCGGAGTGCGGGTTGGTCACCAGCGCGACCGATCGGATGGCGGTCATGGAATCAGCTTGCCCGGGTTGAGGATTCCCGCCGGGTCGACGGCGTCCTTGACCGCGCGCAGGATGCGCGCGCCCAGGTCGCCGATCTCGGCCGACATCCACGGCCGGTGGTCGGCGCCGACGGCGTGGTGGTGGGTGATGGTGCCACCGTTTCCGGCGATGGCGTCACCGACGGCGCGTTTGGCCAGCGCCCACTGCGCCAGCGGATCGTCGGCCTGTTTGGCGACGACGGTGAAATACAGCGAGGCACCGGTCGGGTAGGTATGCGAGATATGGCACATCACCATCGCGGGAGTGCCCTGTGCGCCGAGCGATTCGGTGAGTGCGGCGGTGACCGCTGCCTTGAGCCGCTCGACATTCGACCAGCTGGTCGCCGTCTCGAGCGTTTCGCACAGCACGCCGATGTCGAGCAGCGCATCGCGCAGATACGGCGCGGCGAAACGGCCGTGTTCCCATTCCCGCGCCGGCTGTTCACCGAGTGCGGTGCCGCCGGCCGCGGCGAGCAGTGCCGAGGCCTCGGCACTCCGCGCGGCCACATGGGCCGCGGTGCCCTCGAACGTGGTGACGGCCAGGCAGCCACCGACCGACGCCCCGCCGATATCACCGGAACGGGCCAGATTGAGCCCGGTCTCGGCCTCGTCGGACAGGCGCAGCACGGTCGGCGCCGCGCCGTTCTGTACCACGGTGCGCAGCGCGGCGGCCCCGGTGACGAAGTCCGGGAACGACCACGCCTGATAGGCGGTGGTCTCCGGAATCGGATGCACCCGCAGCGTCACCTCGGTGATGACACCGAGCGTGCCCTCGGATCCGGCGAACAACTCGCGCAGATCGGGTCCGGCGGCCGAGGCGGGCGCACGACCGAGATCGACTGTGCCCGTGGGTGTTGCGACCTTCAGGCGCATGATCATGTCGTCGAAGCGGCCGTAGCCGGCCGAGGCCTGGCCCGAGGATCGGGTGGCCGCGAAGCCGCCGATGCTCGCGTATTCGAAGCTCTGCGGGAAATGCCCGAGCGACAGGCCGTGGCCGGCGAGCAGCTTCTCCGCCTGCGGTCCGGTCAGCCCGGCGCCCAGGGTCGCGGTACCGCTCACCGGGTCGACGTCGGACAGTCCGTCGAGGCGCCGCAGATCCAGCGCGATCACGGTGGCGAAGCGACCCCGCGCGGGTTCCACCCCGCCCACCACACTGGTGCCGCCGCCGAAGGGGACGACCGCGACGGCCTGCTCGGCGCAGTAGGCCAGAACGGCCAGCACCTGGTCGTGGTCGGCGGGAAAGACGACGGCGTCGGGTGCGTCCTGCGGCGCTTCGGCGCGGCGGCGCAGCAGGTCGGGGGTGCTCTTGCCGCCCGCGTGCAACAACCGGTCGCGGTGGTCGGTCGACACTCGATCCGCACCGACCACCGCCGACAGCCCCGCTCGATGCGCGGCCGTCAAGCCGGATTCCCGCAGCGGCACGTCGCCCTCATCACGACGGGCCACCGGGTCCCCGGACACTCCGAACACCTGCGCCACCAGGGTCCGGATCCGGTCCGGAAGCGGCGCATGCGCCGAGGCGATGCCCCAGGCATCCCAGACCATACTCGGGCGATCGGACGACTCGCCCGGCGTCGAGTTTTCCGGTTGTACTGCCGATGTGTCCTGTCGCGTGTCGACCATGCGTTACAGTCTGACATAGACTGTCAAGCAGTAACGAACATGAACGTAGTTGACGAATACGGATCGATTGGTGAGTTGTTGATGGAGCCCAACGAATCCCCCGGCCCCGACAGCGAAGTGCCGGCCATCGACCTGGCGATCCTGGAGGCGGGACGCGCCTGTGTCGAGGAGTTCGGTGTACGCCGGACCACGCTGAGTGAAGTCGCCCGGCGCGCCGGCGTCAGTCGCCCCACGGTGTACCGGCGCTGGCCCGACACCCGGTCGCTGATCGCCGAGCTGCTGGTCCGGGAGCTCAGCGAGATCGTGGCGGCGAGCATTCCCACCGAAGGTCCGGCCCGCGCGCGCCTGGTGGAGGGCATCGTCTCGGGCGCGGCCGAGATTCGCTCGAACCCGTTGTTCGCCAAGATCTTCCGCATCGACACCGACCTGATGCTGACCTATGTGTTCGGCCGGCTCGGCCGCAACCAGCGGCAATTGATCCAGGTGTTCTCGACCGCTGTGCGCGAGGGACAACGCGACGGTTCCATCCGCGCCGGCGATCCCGACCACCTGGCCACCATGCTGCTGCTGATCGGCCAGTCCACCGTGCAGTCGGCGAGCACGGTCAGCCATCTGCTCGACGACGCCGGGCTCGATGTCGAGCTCGCCCGCGTCGTCGACCGGTACCTGCGTCCCGATACCGACTAGTCCCGAAAACAGAGAGCGAGACAGCGCATGCTCGACGAGAGCGCATCGACGGCGGGCCACGGGCTCGGCGACACCGCGGGAGATTCGGCACTCAACGCCGCCCGCCGCGGCCGTGAACTGCAGGCGCTCGGCGATGCGGACCGCATCGACGTCCTGGTCGTCGGCGGCGGCGTCACCGGTGCAGGGGTGGCGTTGGACGCGGCCGCTCGCGGCTTGCGAACCGTCCTGGTGGAGGCCCACGATCTGGCCTTCGGGACCAGCCGGTGGAGTTCGAAACTCGTCCACGGCGGATTGCGCTATCTGGCCTCCGGCGGGGTCGGAATCGCCCACGAGAGCGCGGTGGAACGCGACATCCTGCTCACCACCACCGCACCTCACCTGACTCGCTCGATTCCGCAGCTGGTTCCGTCGTTCTCCGGCGGTTCCCTGCCGCAGCGACTGCTGGTCCGCGCGGGCTTCCTGGCCGGAGATGTGCTGCGGCGCAGCGCCGGAACCTCGCCGAGGATATTGCCGCGATCGCGCCGGGTCGCCGCGGCCGAAGCGCTGCGGCTGGCGCCGACACTGCGCCGCGCCGGGTTGCGCGGCGGGATGACGGCCTGGGACGGCCAGCTCGTCGACGACGCGCGACTGGTGGTGACGATCGCGCGCACCGCCGCGGCGCACGGCGCGACCGTGCTCACCCGGGTACGCGCCGAGCAGGTGACCGGTGAGTCCGCGGTCCTGCACGATGTGCTGACCGGTGAAACCCTGTCCGTACGAGCACATTCGGTGATCAACGCGGCCGGGGTGTGGGCCGACCAGGTCGATCCGAGCATCGAGTTGCGGCCCAGCCGCGGCACCCACCTGGTCTTCGACGCCGCGGCCTTCGGCGGGCTCACCGCCTCACTGACCGTGCCGATTCCGGGCAGCACCAGCCGTTTCGTCTTCGCCTTCCCGGCCGCGCACGGCCGCGTCTATCTGGGCCTGACCGACGAGGACGCACCCGGCCCGGTTCCGGACGAACCGAAGCCCACCGACTCCGAGGTCGATTTCCTGCTCGACACGGTGAACACCGTGTTGCGGGAACCGTTGCGGCGCAGCGATATCCGCGGGTCGTTCGCCGGCCTGCGGCCACTGCTGCGCACCGCCGAGGATTCCACCGCCGACATCTCGCGGGAGCACGCGGTCCTGCACTCCCCCGGCGGCCCGATCACCATCGTCGGCGGCAAGCTGACCACCTACCGGCAGATGGCCGAGGATGCGGTCGATGCCGCCGTAGCCGCCGCCGGCCTGTCCGCCGCCCCCTGCCGGACCAAGCGAATTCCGTTGGTAGGAGCGGTTTCCGGACGCTCACGCGACCGGATCGCGGCACCCGGGGTGCTGGTCGAACGATACGGAGATCAGGCCACCCAGGTGCTCGCCGCACTGCGGGACAATCCGGGCCTCGCCGAACCGGTCGCACCCGGTATCGACGTCCTGCGTGCCGAATTCGCTTATGCGACAACTCATGAGTGCGCGCTGGACGAGAGCGACCTGCTGGATCGACGCACCCGGATCGGCCTCGTCGACAGTGACCGAGCCGCAGCCCTCCCGGCCGCACAGGAGGCACTCGCCGCCAGCCGGGCCTGAACGACCGCAGCCCGTCGTGACATCGTACCGGGACGGCTGCGCGCCGATCCCGAGGCGGATCACATACCGAGCCGCTCACCGCGGAATCGGTTCGCGACGTCGGCGCTGCGGGTCAAGACCCCGAAACGCCGCCTAGCCCCACAGTTCGGCGATCCGCGCTGCCGCCGACTTTCCCTGCACCCGACCGGCATGCGCCGACGGCACGCGGGAGGCGGTGTCGAGCGGATTCGCCCCGAAGGCGGCGATCGCGGCCTCGTCGGGGACGATCGATTCCACCCGCGCGCCCCGTTCGATGAGTCCCGCGATTTCACCGTCCAGCGCCGGATCGGGCAGCGGCGCAATGATCAGCACCCGGTCGAATCCGGCCGCCAGATCGGCATTGACACTGGTCCGCACGCCACCATCGGTATAGCGCACGCCGTCGACGGTGTGCGGCGGCCAGACCAGCGGCACCGCCGAACTGGCTGTCACCGCGTCGACCAGCGCGACCCCGGAGTCGCGATCGAACACGCGCGGTTCACCCGTGCCGGCGTCGACGGCGGTGATCAGCAGCCGCTGCCGGGGCCATTCGTGCACCGGCAGCCGCGATTCGATCACCGCGCGCCGGTCGGATTCCGGCACGGTATCGGTCGCCAGGGCGAGGTTGCCGAGTCGCCGCCGCGCCACGGCCATATCGCCGTCGCTCTCGGTGATGATCTGGTTGATCGTCTCCCACACCCCCTCGAGCGGATTGCCCTCCGGCACGATCTCGGCGCTCTGCAGCGCCGGGTCGATCTGGCGGCGGAACAGCTCCTCCGGCGTCAGCCCGCTGGTCAGCTGTGCCGCCACATTGGCGCCCGCCGACGTGCCGATGTACACATCGGCGGCGGTGAGATCGATGCCCGCATCGGCCAACCCGGCGATCACGCCGTTCGCCCAGGCGATACCCGCCACCCCACCGCCGCCGATCACCAGCGCCCGTTCGTCCGACATCATCGCTCCCACATCTCGTACCGCGTTCCCGACCGCTCGGGACAACCTCGACGGTAGCGACGACCATTCCCCCGGCGCGATTACCGGACGGGTAATGAAATGTCAGGACGCGTTACCACCCACGCTGAACGCGACACCGCTCGGATCGCGCAGCGCGGCCAACCGCCCGTACGGCGTGTTCTCGGGCTCGGATTCGACCGAACTCCCCAGGCTCACCGCCTGCTTCACCGTCGCGTCGACGTCCTCGGCGCCGATGTAGACGCGCCACCCGCCGGGAGATCCCGCGGGCAGATACGCCGCCGAGTCCATCACGCCACCGAGCATCGGCGTCGCGGAATGAATTGTCGTGTAACGGAACTCGGGCGAATCACCGACGGTGAAGGGATCGCGCCAGCCGAACACCTCGCGGTAGAACGTCAACGCCTCGGCATAGGCCGGTGTGTGCAGTTCGAACCACGATGGGTACCCGACGTGCCCGCTCCAGTTGCCGCCACCGGCGACGCCGAAGGAACCGAAACCGCGGTGGACGCCGGGCTGCCACGCACCGACGCCCGCACCGGACGGATCGGCGAGGACGGCCATACTGCCCACGTCGCCGATGGCCATCGGCTCCACCACGACCCGGCCGCCGTGCTCGGCGGCGGAGGCAGCGGTGGCATGGACATCGACGCTGGTCAGATACACGGTCCACTGATCGGGCGCACCGTCGGTGCCGTCGTTGCGCATCCCGCCGGCGACGGCATTGCCGTCCTTGCGGAAGGTGATGTACCCGCCGTACTGCTCATCGCTCTCGGCGGTCCAGCCGAACAGCTCGCCGTAGAAATCGACGGCTCGATCGGTGTCGGCGGTGAACAACTCGATCCAGCACGGATCTCCGGGTTCGAAGGTGTAGGACATGATCGCTCCTCTGGATGGGATTGCGTTCTCTCACCGGTACGACGGCGCCGGACGGACAAACTCATCGGCCCCGGTCCAAGCCTGGCACGATCCAGCGGCAGTCGGCCCGATTTGTGGGTAGCGTTTGTGAACTAACTCTTCTACGCTGCTCTCATGACCGACTGGCATCCGACGGCATGCATCCTGTGCGAGTGCAATTGCGGCATCCAGGTGCTGCTGGGCGCCGACGGCCGCAGCTTCGACAAGATTCGCGGCGACAAGCTGCATCCTTCCTCGGCTGGCTACACCTGCAACAAGGCTCTGCAACTGGATCGGTACCAGAACGGGCGCACCGGCCGCCTCACCGCGCCGCTGCGCCGCAACGCCGACGGATCGTTCACCGAAATCGATTGGGACACCGCTATTTCGGAGATCTCCGCGCGTCTGCGCGAGATCGGCGCCGAATACGGCGGCGAATCGATCTTCTACTACGGTGGCGGCGGCCAGGGCAATCATCTCGGCGGCGCCTACGCTCCGGCCACCATGGCCGCCTACGGCATGCGTTATCGATCCAGCGCGCTGGCCCAGGAGAAGACCGGCGACTTCTGGGTCGGCGCTCGGATGACCGGCCATCCGGTCCGCTCGGACGTCGAACATGCCGAGGTGGCGCTGTTCATCGGTAAGAATCCCTATCAGTCCCACGGTTTCCCGCGCGCCCGCTCGGTACTGAAGGAGATCGCGCGCGATCCGCAGCGCTCGATCATCGTGCTCGACCCGGTCCGCACCGAGACCGCCGAACTGGCCGATTTCCATCTGCAACTGCGCCCCGGCACCGATATCTATCTGCTGGCGGCGATGGCGGCGATCCTGATCCGCGACGACCTGGTCGACCATGACTGGCTGGCCGCGCGCACCGAAGGTTTCGACGAGGTGGCGGCGGTGCTGCGCACGGTGCCGATCGAGGAGTACTGCGCCCTGGCCGATGTCGAGATCGGCCTGGTCACCGCGGCGACTCACCGCCTGGCAGCGGCGGACTCGGTCGCCGCGCTCGAGGACCTCGGCGTCCAGATGAACCGCCACTCGACACTGGTCAGCTACGTCGAGAAACTGCTCTGGCTGCTCACCGGAAACCTCGGCAAGCCCGGGACGCAGTATGCCTTCTCCGGAATGGCGGCGATCGGGCACGATCGCGGCCATCCCGCCGACGCCGGGCCGCGCAGCCCGGTCGTGGGCGCGCGCATCATCAGCGGACTGGTGCCGTGCAACGTGATCACCGAGGAGATTCTGACCGACCATCCCGCCCGCTATCGGGCGATGATCGTCGAGAGCGCCAATCCCGTTCACTCACTGGCGGATTCGGCCCGGATGCGCGACGCACTCGCGGCGCTGGAACTGGTGGTCGTCATCGACGTGGCGATGACCGAAACCGCTCGCGCCGCCGACTACGTCCTGCCCGCGCCGACCCAGTTCGAGAAGTATGAGGCGACCTTCTTCAACTTCGAATTCCCTCGCAACATCTTCCACCTCCGGCATCCGGTGCTTGCGGCTCCGCCCGGCGTACTCGCCGAACCCGAGATTCACGCCCGGCTCGTCGAGGCCGCCGGGGCGCTGACCGAGGACGATTACCGGCCGCTGCGCGCGGCGCTCGACCAGGGCCGCGAGGCCTTCGCCATGGCATTTCTCGCCGTCCTCGCCGATCCGGCGAAGGCGAAGCTGGCTCCGATCCTGCTCTACCGCACCCTCGGCCCGACACTGCCCGACGGCGCCGCTGCCGCCGCGGTGTTGTGGGGCGCCGCCTACACCTGCGCCCGGAAGAACCCGGCCGGCGTGGAGCGAGCCGGCTACGGCACCGGCCTCGCTGCCGGGGAGCGGCTGTTCGAGGCGATCCTCACCGGCGAACACGGCGTCGTCATCACCGACGACGAGGTCGACGAGACCTGGAACCGGGTACGCGGCGGCAAAGTCCGGCTCGCCGTTCCGGAACTGCTGTCGGCATTGGCCGCACTCCCCGCACCGGACGAGGACCACGATTGGCCGTTCGTCCTGGCCGCCGGGGAGCGGCGCGCCTTCACCGCCAACACCATCATGCGCGATCCGGCCTGGCGCAAACGCGATCCCGCAGGCGCGCTGCGCATCAGCACCGCCGATGCCCTCCGGCTGGGCCTGACCTCCGGCGACGAGGTGCGGCTCACCACCCGCAACGGCAGTGCGCAGGTGACCGTCGAGCCGACCGACCGCATGCGCAGCGGACATCTGGCGCTGCCCAACGGCCTGGGCCTGTCCGTCGTCGAGGCGGACGAGGTCCTCACCAGCGGGGCCGCCCCCAACGAGTTGACAGCTTTCGACGATCGCGACGAATGGGTCGGCACCCCGTGGCACAAGTACGTGCCCGCCCGGATCGATACGGTGGGTACATGAAGCGCACCACCTTCGCCACCTGGCCCTGTTCGGTCGCCCGCACGGTCGATCTGATCGGTGACTGGTGGACGCCGCTGGTGTTGCGCGAAGCGTTCTACGGCACAACGCGTTTCGACGATTTCGAACGCACGCTGGGCCTGAGCCGCAATGTCCTCACCCAGCGCCTGACGCGGCTGGTCGAGGAGGGGATGCTGGAGAAGGTCCCCTATCAGGATCGTCCGGTCCGCTACGAATACCGCCTCACCGACAAGGGACGCGATTTCTTCCCGGTGCTCACGGCCATGATGCGCTGGGGTGACCGCTGGCTCGCCTCGGAAGCCGGACCGCCGGTGGTCGTCCACCACGACACCTGCGGGCACGACACCCACGCCGAAGTGGTGTGCGCACAGTGCGGAGAACCGCTGCGGCACGCCGAAGTATCGGCTCGGCTGGGTCCGGGCTTTCCGCCGCAGCACCGCGAAAGCGCGCTGCGCAGCGGACGATTCGCCTCCTGAGAGCAGTGCCGCCGCGGCGCTAATCCGCGTTCTCGAGTTTCGGAACCAGACGTTCCAGCAACTCCCGCAGCACCTCTTCGTCCTCCGGCGCCAATTCGGCCAGCGCCTTGTACGCGCGCACCTGTGAGCCGCGGATCTGCGCGGCCAGCTCACGGCCGGCATCGGTGGACACCAGGTATTTGACGCGCCGATCGGCGGGATTCACCGTGCGCTGGACCAGACCGCGCGATTCCATGCGATCGGCGACACCGGTCAGATTCGACGGGTCGCACGCCATCCGGTCGGCCAGTACCCGCATGGGTAGCTCGGCGGGCGGTTCGTTGAGCGCCAGCAGCAGTTTGGCCTGCGTCAGCGTGAGCCCGTGCCCCTCGGCCGCCGTCAGGAAATCCTGCAGGTAGGCCGAGACGAAGCGCGCGATCAGCAATGCCAGCGGGCTCTGCGCTGTGTCCGGTGACATAGCTCCGATGCTACCCAAACGATTGACAACGGCTATCGTCGACTCCTTAAATACTTGAGGTCTTCAAACATATAGGTCTTCAATTTTCTGGAGGTGGCTGTGGAGCGCAGAGGTTCGCTGCTGACCGGCGTATTGGCCTTCGCGGCGATGATCGTCACGGTCATGCAGACTCAGGCCGTGCCGATTCTGGGCCTGATCGCGACGAAGTTGCAGGTCTCGACCACATCGGTGAGCTGGGTGACCACCGCGACCCTGCTGTCGGCCGCGGTCTTCACGCCGCTGCTGGGCCGCATCGGCGACCTCTACGGCAAGAAGCCCACCCTGCTGGGCGTGCTCGCGGTGGCCACGGCCGGTTCCGCGGTCTCGGCACTGGCGAATTCTCTGAGCGTGCTGCTGGTCGGCCGGGTGCTGCAGGGCGTCGCGACGGCGATCTTTCCGCTGGCCCTGGCCGTCCTCCGGGAGGAGATTCCGGCTCGGCGCCTGCATCACGCGATGGCGATCGTCAGCGGCACACTCGGTTTCGGCGGCGGCCTCGGCCTGGTGTCGACCGGTCTGCTGACCAAGGGGGCCGACCCGGACTACCACATCGTGTTCTGGTTCACCGCGGTGCTGTCGGTGGTGGCACTGGCCGCGGCCGCGGTGGCGGTGCCGGCCACGGGTAAGCGGCATCCGGGCAGCGTCGACCTGCCCGGCGCGGTCACGCTCGGCGGCTTCCTGGTCCTGCTGCTGCTGCCCATTTCTCAAGGGCACGAATGGGGTTGGACCTCCGCGAGCACGATCGCCTGCTTCGCCGGCGCGGTCGCGACGGCGGTGGCCTGGGTGGTAACCGAGCGTCGTGTGCGTACCCCGCTGGTCGATCTGCGGATGTTCACCCACCGGCCGGTGCTGTTCACCAATCTGTCCGGCATGTTCATCGGATTCGCGATGTTCATGCAGTTCATGGGCGTGTCATATCTGGCCCAGATGCCGTCACGGGTGGCCGGCTACGGATTCGGCGCCTCGATCCTGCGCGCCTCGGTCGAATATCTGCTGCCCGCGACACTCTCGTCGATGCTGGCCGCACCGGCCGGCGGAATCCTGGTCGGCCGGCTGGGCGGCCGTCGCGTGCTGGCCCTGTCGGGCGTGATCGGTGCGGCCGGATTCGGCGGGCTGGCACTGGCACACGACGCGACCGGTTCGGTGATCGCCGCGAGCGTGGTGATCGGCGTCGCGATCAGCTTCGCCTACGCGGCGATGCCCGCACTGATCGCGGCGAGCGTCCCGCACCACCAGAGCGGAATCGCCAACGGCATCAATTCGATCTCCCGCACTGTCGGCAGTTCACTGGCCAGCGCCATCATCACCACCCTGCTGACGGCGAAACTGCTGCCGCATCTGCCGCTGCCGCAAGAGAGTCAGTTCACCGTCGCGTTCTGGGTCGGCGCCGCCGCGTGTGCGGCGACCGTGCTGGCCGCCCTGTTCGGCTTGCGACCGGAAGGCCCCGAGGCCGGGGCCGACGAGGTCGAACTCGGCGCGAACGAAACCGCCGGTGGCACAGCATCGTTCGAGCGGCACGAGCTTCCCAGCAGGGTCGGTTGAGATCACCGAGCGCATCCCCCGGCGGTATGGCCGTTCACCGCGCGAACAGCCATACCGCCGTGGCCAGGTGTACCGCCGCCAATCCGACGCAGGTGATCGCCATCGGCGTATTCCGTTGGCGCACACCGATGATCGCGTCGCCCACCTGGGCCAGACCCGCGATCACCAGCACGGGCAGCGTGGCCGCCTCGCCTCCCGCGACCAGCACGGCCACGGTCACCACACTCAGCGGCAGGGCCCGCGCGGCATAGGCGCCGAGAAAGAACGTCGCCGCCGAGGTCAGCTCCTCCCCCTCCGCCAGGGCCAGACGCGGTCGCGCCAGGCCGATCAGGCACGACACACCGGAAATCACGGCCACCAGCGAATTGGCGACCACAGCCAACACCACCATAATCATTCTCTCCACAAATCATTCACAGTCTGAATCGTTCAGGCAAAGATATACTCGTGGGCGTGACGCACGTCAAGACCGCGGTTCCCGCGACGATCGCCTTCCGCCTCGGCACGCTGGGCGCGATCGTGACCGATCGGTTCGCCGTGGCGATCGAGGAATTGGATCTCAAGCCGAAACACGTCGGCGTGCTGGTCGCTCTCGATCACAGCGTCGCCGCCTCACAACAGGATCTGGCGACCCGGCTGGGCGTCGCTCCCAGCCTGGTCGTCGCCCTGGCCGACCATCTCGAACGACTCGGTGCGGTCCGTCGCGATCGCGATCCGGACGATCGCCGGCGCCAGATCCTCACCCTCACCGACCACGGGCGCGCATTGCTCGCCGCGACCGAGGAGCGGGCGCGGCGGCTCGACCGCGAATTCACCGGGTCCTTGACGGCCGCACAGCGCACCGCACTGCAGTCGGCCCTGGCCGTCCTCGCCGCCGACGCGGGGCTACCGGGCGCGGGCGGAGTTCATTCGCCGGGGTGAGCCCTAACCGCCGGCGACCAGGCAGGCATACCCGAGGTGGATGCCGGTGCCGACCGGAAGAACGAGCGTCGCCGCCGGCATCTGCGCCGGCTGGCCGGCCTGCACCGCACTGAGCGTGTGCTGCCCCGGAACCGCCGGAACCCACGTGATGAGCGCATACGCGCCGCCGGGCGGCGCCACGCCGATGGGAGCTCCGTTGTCGTAGAAGGTGACCGGCGCGACCGGATCGGTGACATTCGCCTGCAGCGTGTAACTGCATCCGCTGCCGTAATTGGTGGCGATGCCGAAGTTCATGTCGGGGGTGGCGCCGAGTCTGGTCACCGCGGCGCTCGCCGTCTGCGGGATCGCCACTGCGAACACCGCCGCGGCGCCGAGGATGCCGCCGGCCGCTACGGTGGCGGCCCGACGGCGCACCCGCTGCCGCGGCGGCCCGCTGATCGTCGTCTCGTGCATGATGCCGTCCTCGTCGTAGGCGCCGCAGCGCGAACCGAGACCGTCTGTCGTGCGCGAACATCCCCGACGGCGCCGCACGGTCTGTCGGCACGATACCCCGTAGGCTCGGCCGCGCGGCCCGGTTCGCGGTGTCGATGTCGAGCGATCGGCGGGCCGCAGACGGCGCCCGCACGCGCAGGAGGACGATGGGGCTATGCACCGCACACCGCCGACTCGCGATATCGATGAAGCCAAGCTGGCGGTGACCCCGCCGAAAGAGCAGGCCGCCGGCGTCACGGCCGTCGCGGTCGCCCTCGACCGGGCCGTCGAGGAGATGGGCATCGTTCGCACGGCCCGCACCCTCATCCGGGTCAATCAGCGCCACGGCTTCGACTGCCCCGGCTGCGCATGGCCCGAACCCACCGGCCACCGCCGCCCGGCCGAATTCTGCGAGAACGGGGCCAAGGCCGTCGCCGAGGAGGCGACCCTGCGCACGGTCACGCCGGAGTTCTTCGCCACTCACTCGCTGGACGATCTCGCGGGCAAGACCGGGTACTGGCTGGGGCAGCAGGGACGCCTGACCCATCCGATGGTGTTGCGGCCCGGCGACACCCACTACTCCCCCATCGCGTGGGAGCAGGCCTATCGGCTGATCGCGGACACCCTGCGCGGCCTGGCCTCCCCGGACGAGGCCGTGTTCTACACCTCCGGGCGCACCGCCAACGAGACGGCCTTTCTCTATCAGCTGCTGGTGCGCAGCTTCGGCACGAACAATCTGCCCGACTGTTCGAACATGTGTCACGAATCCTCCGGCGCGGCGCTCACCCGGTCGATCGGCATCGGCAAGGGGTCGGTGTCGATCGACGATTTCGCCGCCGCGGATCTGATCATCGTGGCAGGACAGAATCCCGGCACCAACCATCCGCGCATGCTGTCGGCGCTGAGCACCGCGAAAGCGCACGGCGCCACGGTGATCGCGGTGAATCCGCTGCCGGAGACCGGACTGATCGGCTTCCGGGATCCGCAGACGGTGAAGGGTTTCACCTCCGGCGTCACCATCGCCGACGATTTCCTGCAGATCCGCCTCGGCGGCGATATGGCCCTGTTCCAGGGCCTGGCGAAACTGCTGTTCGACGCGGAGGATCGCGCACCCGGCACGGTGGTGGACCGGGTCTTCGTCGACGCGCACACCGCCGGATTCGCCGAATACGAAAAGCATATGCGCGCAGTCGATCTCGACGAGGTCGTCGAGGCGACGGGTCTGACCCGCGAACAGCTCGACCGCACGGCCGGGCTGCTGGCCCGCTCGAAGTCCACCATCATCTGCTGGGCGATGGGTCTGACACAGCAGCGCCACGGTGTCGCCACCATCGAGGAGGCGACGAATCTGCTGTTGCTGCGCGGCATGATCGGCAAACCGGGCGCGGGCGTCTGCCCGGTACGCGGGCATTCCAACGTGCAGGGCGACCGGACCATGGGCATCTGGGAGAAGATGCCCGAGAGCTTCCTCGACGCGTTGGATTCCGAATTCGGTATCACCGCCCCGCGCGAACACGGCTGGGACACGGTCGATTCCATCCGCGCCATGCGCGACGGGCGCGCCCGGGTGTTCATCGGCATGGGCGGCAACTTCGTCTCGGCGACGCCGGATACCGAGGTCACCGAGGCGGCTCTGCGCGCGTGCGAGCTGACCGTGCAGATTTCGACCAAACTCAACCGCAGCCACGTCGTGCACGGCCGTACCGCCCTGATTCTGCCGACCCTCGGCCGCACCGATCTCGATCTGCAGGACGGGACCAGACAGCAGGTGTCGGTGGAGGATTCGATGTCGATGGTGCATCTGTCCACGGGCCGGCTGCAGCCGGTGAGCGACGATCTGCGCAGCGAGGTCGCGATCGTCTGCGAGCTGGCCGCCGAGTTGTTCGGCCCCGATCACCCCGTGCCGTGGGAGCGGTTCCGGCGCGACTACGACCACATTCGCGACGCCATCGCCCGGGTGGTGCCCGGCTGTGCCGACTACAACCGGAAGGTGCGCGGCCGCAACGGTTTCCAGCTGCCACATCCGCCCCGCGACAACCGCGAGTTCCGCACCGCCTCCGGCAAGGCCAACTTCGCGGTCAACGACCTGCACTGGCCGCGGATCCCGCAGGGGCGGCTGTTGTTGCAGACGCTGCGCAGCCACGACCAGTACAACACCACGATCTACGGCCTCGACGACCGCTATCGGGGCATTCACAACGCCCGCCGCGTCGTGCTGGTGCATCCGGACGATATCGCCGAATTCGGTTTCGCCGACGGCGATCTCGTGGATCTGATCTCCGAATTCAGCGACGGCGTCGAGCGCCGGGTCACCGGTTTCCGGATCGTCGGCTACGCCACGCCGCGCGGCAACGCCGCGGCCTATTACCCCGAAACCAACCCGCTGGTCCCGCTCGACCACGTCGCCGAGCGCTCCAACACCCCGGTGTCCAAGGCGGTCGTGATCCGGCTGGAGCCGCACCGCCACATCACCGCGTGACCGCACGGCGGCACCGACCAGAACTGCGAGGCAGCTTGTGAGCAGAGTAACCGCGCGCAGACCCACCCGGCGCATCACACCCGCCGGCATCGTCTCCCGGCCCGATACGCTGGCCGTGGAGGAGCCGCTGGAACTGCGCGTCGACGGGACGGCGCTGACCGTCACCATGCGCACCCCCGGCCACGACATCGACCTGCTGCACGGATTCCTGTTCAGCGAGAACATCATCGAGTCGGCCGACGACATCGTATCGGCGAGGTACTGCGCGGGCACCGACGACGACGGCCGCAACACCTACAACGTGCTCGATATCCAATTGCGCCGCGCGGTCACCGTCCGGCCCCGCGGATTCGTGACCAACAGTTCGTGCGGGTTGTGCGGCACCACCGCGCTCGATCAGGTGCGCACGCGCAGCCGCTTCCGGCCGCCGGCCGACGCGCCGCGCGTCGATCCGACGCTGCTGGCCACCCTTCCCGGTGAGTTACGTTCGCGTCAGGCGGTTTTCGATGCCACCGGCGGACTGCACGCGGCCGGGCTGTTCACCCCCGACGGCACCGCACTGGTCGTACGCGAGGACATCGGCCGGCACAACGCGGTGGACAAGGTGGTCGGCTGGGCGCTGCGCGAAGGGCGCGTACCGGCTCACGACACACTGCTGATCGTCAGCGGCCGGGCCTCGTTCGAGCTCGTCCAGAAGGCCGTCATGGCGGGCATTCCGGTCCTCGGCGCGGTCTCGGCGCCCAGTTCGCTGGCCGTCGACCTGGCCGCCGACAACGGGCTCACGCTGGCCGGCTTCCTGCGCGGCGACACGATGAACATCTACAGCGGGGTCGACCGGCTCGAGACCGCGCCCGCGGCGGCCACCGGCACCTGAGCCGCGAACCGGCGACCGGATCGACGCAACCCTGCTACCCTGCCAACTAGAACACGTTTCAATTTCCTTGGGAGTTCACATGGCAGCGCAGCAGATCCGCGAAACGGCCGAACGCTACGTGCAGTTGGTGGCCACCGGTCCGACCTCGGAGATCCTGTCGCTCTACGCGCCCGACGCCGTCGTCGAGGATCCGATCGGCAGCGACCCGCGCCACGGTCACGAGGCCATCGGCCAGCTCTATCAGGCGCTGGAGTCGATGGAGCGCAAGACCGAGCTGCACGCCGCCCGGATCGTGGGCAATCACGCCGCCGTCTCGTTCACCCTCGTCGGCGAGGCCGGCGGCCACCGGATGACGCTCTCGGCGATCGACGCCATGGAATTCGACGAGCAGGGCCGGATCACGAGCATGCGGGCCTACTGGGGCCCCGACGACCTGATCAGCGAACAGATCTGAGTCCCGCGACCGCATCGCTGTCACGGTAGGCGTTCCACCTCTTGTTCATCCGTTTTGCCCGGCTTACCGTAAGGCGACAACCGGCGGACGGGAGGGCGCGCGATGCGGATTTCGGTACACGGCACGGGTGAGGGGGTCCGGGTGCGCATGCGCCTGGACGTCGATCGCCGCCGCTGGTTGATCACCAGAATCTCGTTGTGGCTGTTGGCGATCAACGGCGTCGTGGTCGGACTCTGGGCGCTACTGCTGCCGGAACCGTGGTTTCTCCCCGGCTTCGGGCTGAACTGGGTGGGCATGGACGGCCCCTACAACCACCATCTGGCCACCGACGTCGGGGCATTCTTCCTCGGCTTCGGCGCGGTCAGCCTGGCGGCGCTGTACTACCGCGACAGTGTGGTGGCCCGGGTCGCCGGGATCGGCTGGCTGGTCTTCGGAATTCCCCAACTCATCTACCACGCTGCGCACAAGCCGGAACAGATGAGCGGCGGCAATTTCGCCCTCAGCCTGATCGCCGCCGTGCTGCTGCCGGCACTGGCCGCCGCCGTCGTCGTGGCGGCACCCCGGGAGCGCGCGCAACTGCGCGATCCGGCGCCGATGAATATCCGGTTCCCGCGCCGTCGTAGTAGGTGAAGCTACCGCCCAGCCGCCGCCGGGAAAGGCCCGCCGAACAGCAGTAACGGGCTCGCTCCCGTCGGCGATGAGCAAGCATCGGAGAAAAGGTTCAACGGCGAACCACGGAAGGTCAACGGCGATCTTCGGCAACGGGCGCGACGGGGCAACCGGTCGTCACCGCCTCCGACCAGCTCCACGCGCTACCGCCACAACTCGATACTTCTACTGCGAATCCGCGCCGGCATCGACGATGTCGGCGCGGGGAACCACCGCAAGCACCATCAGGGCGTTGAGGAATCCAGCCCGGTCCGCCGCATCCAGGCGGTCGAGCAGCGCTTCTTCCTTGGCCTGGATATCTGCCTGTGCCGCCTGCACCAGGGCCTGCCCCGCCTCGGTCACGGCCAGCAGGCGGGCCCGCCGGTCGGCCGGATCGGGATAGCGCTCGATCAGCCCGCGTTCCTGCAGATCGTCGAGGACGGCGATGATGCGGGTCTTGTCGGCGCCGATCTCCTCCGCGAGCACGCCCTGCCCTCGCGCCGGCCCCCGGCCCAGCGCCAGCAGCACCGAATACGCCCACATCGTCAGCCCGTGCGATTCGAGTACCGGCCGCTCGGCCGCCATCAGGGCACGTCCGAGCGGCACGATCATCGCCGCCAGATCGGGTCGCTGCGCATCCGCCATGCCGAACAAGATACGTGCTCGCCGGTCCGCTTCCGCCGCGGTCCGGCCGACTTCGCCGGCGCCGCCGGGAGCTCGGGCGCCGGGATACGCAATTCCATTGGGCGAACGCCTATTTCGCGCCTACCGGCCACGACGGCGATCGGCCCAGCAGGCCGAGGATCCGAGCGAGCGGATCGGAGGGGTCGGTATTCGGCACCGCGGGCGCGAACGCCGAACCCGGCTGCAAGCGAAAGTCTCCGTCGGGCACCGCCTCGGCGATCCGCAGCGCGGGCTCCGCCAGCTCCGGATCCAGCTCGTAGGGCAGACCGATCGCCCGGGCCACATCCCACCCGTGCACGACGTAGTCGATGAGATGGAAGCCGATGGCCTGATCGCCCGCAGCGGTGAACCCGGGCCCGAATTCCGGAAGTGCGAAATCCCTTTCCAGCACACCGGTTTCGGAGAAGGCCGCCGTCACATCGGCCGCCGCCTCGCGATACACCGCCACCGGATCCGCCGGCGGATCCAGCTGCCAGACGGCCGGATCGCCACCGTGGCCACGCGCGGCGGCCGCGAAGCCGCGGTGCTGCGCGGCCATATGGGTGAGCAGTTGGGTCAGATCCCATTCGCCACAGGGTGTGGGCCGGTGCAGATCGCCACGGGCCACCTTCGACACGATCGTCACGCTGTAGTCGACCGCCTTGCGATCGAGTTCGGAAATACTAGTCATGAACTTATCGTATGCTGGCGCTGATCATATGTCTACGCTTATGACTTCCTGGCTCACCGCGACTACGCTCGGGATTGATGAGACCGGCATCACATTTCTGCCCCGTCACATCGACGGACGGCGTCTCGTCCAAGGGGTGAACCGTCTTCCGAAGGGAGAATCATGAGTGCCACCCGCATCCCCCCGGTGCCGCCGCAGCAGGCGGGCCCACTGACCCGGTTCATGTACCGCGTCGGCAAGCGCAGGTTCGGCGAGGTGCCCGAGCCGATGGCCGTGCTCGCCAATCATCCGAAAATGCTCACGGCGTACGCGGCCCACGAGTCTTTGGTCGGCCGCGCCACCTCCGTCGTCCCCGACGATGTTCTCGAGATCGCGGTCTACCGGGTGGCCTGGACGATCGGCTGTTCCTGGTGCGTCGATTTCGGCACGATGCTCATGCGGCTGAGCCACCTCGATATCGACAAACTGAAGCAGATCGCGGACTACCAGACCTCGGCGGCCTACAGCGCGGACGAGCGCGCCGCGATCGCCTACGCCGACGCCATGACCGCCACTCCCACCACGGTCACCGATGAGCAGATCGAGGACCTGCGGGCCCGCTTCGGCGACGCGGGCGTGGTGGAGTTGAGTTACCAGATCGCGCTGGAGAATTCCCGCGCCCGAACATATTCCGCGCTCGGCATCACCGCGCAGGGCTTCAGCACCGATTCCTGTCGAGTGCCCTGGGCGCAGGACTGAGCGAGAAGCGATTCCGGATCGCGGGCACGAAAAAGGGGCGGGAGGTTCAGACCTCCCGCCCCTTTCGCAGCTTTCGGAAATGCTCCGGCGGTCAGGCCGACTTCTCGCGGCGCTCGGCCGCCTGGCGCTTGCGCGGCACGATGGTCGGCAGCACGTTGTCGTTGACCGTCTCGGCGTTGATGACCACCTTGGCCACATCGTCGCGGCTGGGGATGTCATACATCACCGGCAGCAGCACTTCTTCCATGATGGCGCGCAGACCGCGAGCGCCGGTGCCGCGCAGGATGGCTTGATCGGCCACGGCCTCCAGCGCGTCCTTGGTGAACTCCAGGTCCACACCGTCCATCTCGAACAGCCGGACGTACTGCTTCACCAGAGCGTTCTTCGGCTCGGACAGGATGCGGACCAGCGAATCCTTGTCCAGGTTGGTCACCGAGGCGACCATCGGCAGGCGGCCGATGAATTCGGGGATAAGACCGAACTTGATCAGATCCTCCGGCATGACCTCGGCGAAGTGGTCCGCGGTGTCGATCTCGGCCTTGGACCGGACCTCGGCGCCGAAACCGATGCCGCGCTTGCCGACCCGGTCCTGCACGATCTTCTCCAGTCCGGCGAAGGCGCCGGCCACGATGAACAACACGTTCGTCGTGTCGATCTGGATGAACTCCTGATGCGGGTGCTTGCGCCCGCCCTGCGGCGGCACGCTCGCCTGGGTGCCCTCCAGGATCTTCAGCAGCGCCTGCTGCACGCCCTCACCGGAGACGTCACGGGTGATCGACGGGTTCTCGCTCTTGCGGGCGATCTTGTCGACTTCGTCGATGTAGATGATTCCGGTCTCGGCCCGCTTGACGTCGTAATCGGCGGCCTGGATCAGCTTGAGCAGAATGTTCTCGACGTCCTCGCCGACATAGCCGGCCTCGGTCAGCGCGGTGGCGTCCGCGATGGCGAAGGGGACGTTGAGCATCTTGGCCAGCGTCTGCGCGAGGTAGGTCTTACCGCAGCCGGTGGGGCCGAGCATGAGAATGTTCGACTTCATCAGCTCGACCGGCTCGCCGCGGCTGTCGCGGCCCTTGTCACCGGCCTGGATGCGCTTGTAGTGGTTGTAGACGGCCACCGCCAGCGTGCGCTTGGCCGAATCCTGGCCGATCACGTACTGCTCGAGGAATTCCCGGATCTCGGCCGGCTTGGGCAGCTCGTCGAGTTTGACCTCACTCGACTCCGCCAGCTCCTCTTCGATGATCTCGTTGCAGAGGTCGATGCACTCGTCGCAGATGTACACCCCTGGTCCCGCAATGAGCTTCTTGACCTGCTTCTGACTCTTTCCGCAGAACGAGCATTTCAGCAGATCGCCGCCATCACCGATGCGCGCCATCTCGTGGGTCCCTACTTCCTTGTCCGCGTGCAACCGTCTGTCCCGGATGCCGACAAGCCGCCTTCGAACAACGCTACCCGCCGTGCATCCGATCAGTGTCGCGCGTCGATCGGATTCTCGCACTTCGGCGTATGTCGTCCGGGTCGGTCGTTTGTGCCGACACCCCATGAGCCAAGGTCCCTAGACCGACCGTACCCGGTCGACGCGACGGAGGTCGACAACTCGAGGATGTTTCTCGCGGAGAGAGTGTCGGAAAGCTCACCCAACACGCTCGCCACGACCCATCCCGGCTGCCGATCCGGGCGGTGCCGACCTCGCTCCGCCGCCCGGACCAGCGTCCGCGGAGCCCGCTCGCGAGCTCCGCGGCGGGGTCACTTCTTCTGGGCGCTCAGCTTGCGGTAGTCGAACACCGTGTCGATGATCCCGTAGTCCTTGGCCTCGTCGGCGGTCAGGATCTTGTCGCGATCGGTGTCCTTGCGGATGGTGTCGGCGTCCTTGCCGGTGTGGCGGGCCAGCGTGGTCTCCATCAACCGGCGCATGCGCTCGATCTCGGCAGCCTGGATCTCCAGATCGGAGACCTGGCCCTGGATGCCACCCTCCAGCGACGGCTGGTGGATCAGCACGCGGGCGTTGGGCAGGCAAGCCCGCTTACCCGGAGTGCCGGCCGCCAGCAGCACCGCCGCCGCCGAGGCCGCCTGGCCCAGGCAGACCGTCGCGACATCGGCACGCACGTACTGCATGGTGTCGTAGATGGCCATCAGCGAGGTGAAGGAACCACCGGGCGAGTTGATGTACATCGTGATGTCGCGGTCGGGATCCAGCGACTCCAGCACCAGCAGCTGCGCCATGATGTCGTTGGCCGAGGCGTCGTCCACCTGCACGCCGAGGAAGATGATGCGCTCCTCGAACAGCTTGTTGTACGGGTTGGACTCCTTGACGCCGAAGCTCGAGTGCTCGATGAACGACGGCAGAATGTAGCGGGCCTGCGGGCTCGCCGGTGCGATACCGGACAGACCGGCACGCGGATCGATCAGGGTCATCTTCTTCTCCAAAGTCGATGGGGGATGAGCGGTTTCGCGCTCAGTTACCGGCGCCGTTCGCCTGCCGTGCATTGGTGATCACGTGGTCGATGAAGCCGTACTCCAGGGCCTGGGCCGCGGTGAACCAGCGGTCGCGGTCGGCGTCGGCGGTGACCTGCTCCACGGACTGGCCGGTGTGCAACGCCTGCAGCTCGTTCAGTTCCCGCTTGGTGTGGGCGAGCTGTTCGGCGTAGATCGAGATGTCGGCCGCGCTGCCGCCGATGCCGGCGGAGGGCTGGTGCATCATGATCCGGGTGTGCGGCAGCGCGTAACGCTTGCCCTTGGTGCCCGCGGTGAGCAGGAACTGGCCCATCGAGGCCGCCAGGCCGAACGAGATGGTCGCGATATCGCACTCGGCGAACTGCATGGTGTCGTAGATGGCCATACCCGCGGTGACCGACCCACCGGGCGAGTTGATGTAGAGCGAGATGTCGCGGTTCGGGTCCTCGGCCGTGAGCAGCAGGATCTGCGCGCACAGCTTGTTGGCGATGTCGTCGTCGACCTGGGTGCCCAGGAAGATGATGCGGTCGCGGAGCAAACGCTCGTACACCGAATCACTGAGGTTGAGCCCAGCAGTCGCGGATGTCATGACCGGCCCCGACTTCAAAGGTGCCACAGCCTGATTGATTGTCACGGATACCTGCCCTCTCTCGCCGGCACGATGCCTGCCGGCACAGCCTCTGTCCAATATGCGGTCTTCCGGGGCCCTTCGTGGTTACGCAAGCTACCGCCTCCGTCCCCGACGCTCGACCGCGGCCTGATTCGGTTGACACAAACCCTAACGAAACAAGGCGGCACCGAACTCCCGGTACCGCCTTGCTTCGCTTACAGCTGACTCATATGTCGCCGATGGCTACTCGGCGGCGTTCTCGGCGCCCTCGGAATCGGACACCGCCTCGGCGGGCTCACCGAACATCTCGGCGGTGTCGACCGCGTTGCCCTCGGTGTCGGTGACCTTGGCCTTGATCACCACGCCGGCCAGCGCCTTACCGCGGCGCACGTCGGCGAAGATCGCGCCGAGCTGCCCGGCCTGCTGGATCTGCTGGATGAACTGTTCCGGCGCCATGCCGTAGCGCTGCGACTGGAACAGGATCCGCTCGGTCAGCTCCTGCTGGCCGACCTCGGTGTTCTCCGCTTCGGCGACCGCGTCCAGCAGCAGCTGGGTCTTCACCGACTTCTCGGCGGCCTCCTTGGAGTCCTTGTCGAACTCCTCGCGGGTGCTGCCCTGGGCCTCGAGCGCCTCGGCGAACTTCGCCTCGTCGTGGTCGAAGCCGTGCACCGCGTCGTGCAGCACGGCGTCGACCTCGGCCTGCACCGCGGCCTCGGGCAGCGGCACCTCGGTCTTGTCCAGCAGCGCCTCGAGCACCTTGTCCCGGATCTCGCCGGCCTGCTGCACCTTCTTGCTCTGCTCGACCCGCTTGCGCAGGTCTTCCTTCAGCTCGTCGATGGTGTCGAATTCGCTTGCCATCTGGGCGAATTCGTCGTCGGCCTCGGGCAGCTCGCGCTCCTTGACCGAGTTCACCTTCACGGTGATGACGGCTTCCTTACCGGCGTGCTCGCCGGCCACCAGGGTGGAGGTGAAGTCCTTGGACTCCTCCGCCTTCAGGCCGACGAGGGTGTCGTCGAGGCCCTCGATCAGCTGGCCGGAGCCGACCTCGTGCGACAGCCCGGAGGTGGTCGCCTCGGAGACCTCTTCGCCGTCCACGGTGGCCGACAGGTCGATGGAGACGAAATCACCCTCCTGCACGGCGCGCTCGACGCTCTTCAGGGTGCCGAAGCGCTGGCGCAGCGACAGCAGCTGCTGCTCGATGTCCTCGTCGCCGATGCTCAGCGGATCGACGGTGACCTCGATGCTCTCGAAGTCGGGCAGCGCGATCTCGGGACGGACGTCGACCTCGGCGGTGAAGGCCAGTTCGTCGCCGTCCTCGATCTTGGTGATCTCGATTTCCGGCTGGCCGAGCACCTTCACCTCGGAGGCGGTGACGGCCTCGCTGTAGCGCGCCGGCAGCGCGTCGTTGACGACCTGCTCCAGGATGGCGCCGCGACCGAGGCGGGCCTCGAGCAGCTTGGCCGGGGCCTTGCCCGGGCGGAAGCCGGGAATGCGAACCTGCTGCGCCAGCGCCCGGTACGCCTTGTCGAAGTCCGGCTTCAGCTCCTCGAAGGGCACCTCGACATTGATGCGGACCCGGGTCGGGCTCAGCTGCTCGACGGTGCTCTTCACGGACATGCTCCTTGTTCGTTGTTCACTGGTCTGTGTGGCCGCCGGACGGAGGTGTGATCCGCCGGCGACGATGTTCGGGTGCCGTGTGACGACGGCGTCGTTTCCCCCCGAAATCGCATCCCGATCAGGGTAGTCGACACCGGCCTGCACCCGACAATCGGCTATCCCACGTCCGGCGGGCGGGACTCAGCCGACCTTCACGGCATCGGTGACGAACACCAGGGTCTCGTTGGGCTTGACGCCCTGCCCGCCCTGGCCGTAGCCGAGGTCCGGCGGGATGATCAGCAGGCGGCGGCCGCCCTGTTTGATGCCGATCAGACCCTGGTCCCAGCCCGGGATGACCTCACCGGTGCCGAGGGTGAGCGGGAAGGTCTGGCCGCGATCGAAGGAACTGTCCAGCTTCTTCTTGTCCGACCAGGTGACCAGCGAATAGTTCATCTCCACCGGCCGGCCGCTCGCCGCCGCCGGGCCGGTGCCCTCGACGAGATCCTTGGTGACCAGCTGCTTCGGCGGATCGCAGTTGTCGGGAATGGTGATGGTCGGCGCCTGGCCGAAGCCGCCGGTGACGCCGATGTCGTCGGCGGTGCATTCGCGGCCGTGGCTCGCCGTCGGAGCCGCGGCGGCCGAGGTCGCGGCCGGGGCGTGGGTGCCGGGCGCGGTGGTCGACGGGCTCGCCGAGTTGTTGTCGTTGCCCCCGCAGGCGGTGAGGGCGACCGCGGCCACCGCGACGGCGGCCGAGCCGATGATCCTGGCCAAAGTCTGCATGCGCGGCACCCTAATCGGTGCGCACGGCGCTCTCGCGGTGGGCCCGGTAGCCTGGCCTCGAGTCTCCATCCGATGCGGTTACCGAACACCCCAGTGTGAGGAGCACGATCGTGACCGACTTGGCGAGTTCGGAAGGACGGGTCCCGGCCACCGATCCGACCGGAGCCGATACGGCGGCCGACAATACCGGCGGCAGCGGTGGCGCCACGATCGCGCCCGAACCGTATCGGCTGGCCGAGGTTCCCGGCCCGCTGTCACCGGACGAACTCGCCGATCTGGACGCGTGGTGGCGCGCGGCGAACTATCTCGCGGTGGGCCAGATCTATCTGACGGACAATCCCCTGCTGCGCACCCCGCTGACGGCCGAGCACATCAAACCGCGGCTGCTGGGGCACTTCGGAACCGTGCCGGGACTGAATCTGGTGTGGGCACATGCCAATCGGGCGATCCGGGCCCGCGATCTGGACGCGGTCTTCGTCGCCGGACCCGGCCACGGCGGCCCCGGACCCAACGCGTGTGCCTGGCTGGAAGGCACGTATTCCGAGCTGTACAGCAATATTTCGCGCGACGCGACAGGAATGGGCGCGCTGTTCGCGCAGTTCTCCTATCCCGGCGGCGTACCCAGCCACTGCGCGCCGGAGACGCCGGGCTCCTTCCACGAGGGCGGCGAACTCGGCTACTCCCTGTTGCACGCCTACGGCGCCGCGCTCGATCACCCCGACCTGACCGTGTTCTGCGTGGTCGGCGACGGCGAGGCCGAAACCGGGCCGCTGGCGACCAGCTGGCACGCGAACAAATTCCTGAATCCGGCGCGCGACGGCGCGGTACTGCCGATTCTGGCGCTCAACGAATACAAGATCGCGAATCCGACCCTGCTGGCCCGCATTCCGGAAGCCGAACTGCTCTCGCTGCTGCACGGTTACGGCTACGACCCGATCATCGTCGCCGGGCACGACCCGGCGACCGTTCACCAGGCGATGGCCGCGGCGCTGGATCGCAGCCTGGACCGCATCGCCGAATTCCAGCGCGCCGCGCGCGAGAGCGCCGACGGCACCCGTCCCCGCTGGCCGATGATCGTGCTGCGCACGCCGAAGGGCTGGACGTGCCCGCCGGTGGTCGACGGCGACCGCGTCGAGGGCACCTTCCGCGCCCATCAGGTCCCGCTCCCGGCCGCGCGTACCGACGACGATCACCGCCGCGTGCTCGGGCAGTGGCTGCAGTCGTATCGCCCCGCGGAACTCTTCGACGAGGACGGCCGGCCGTATCCGCAGTTGCTGCGCCAGGTTCCCCCGGGGCCGCGGCGGATGAGTGCCAATCCGGTGGCCAACGGCGGCGCCACGATGCAGGATCTGCGACTACCCGACTGGCGCCGCTACGGCGTCGAGGTTCCCGCGCCGGGCGCCACCTCGCACGAGGCCACCCAGGTGCTGGGCACCTGGCTGCGCGATATCACCGACGCCAATCGCGACAATTTCCTGATCTTCGCACCCGACGAATTGGCCAGTAACCGGCTTCAGGACGTGCTCACCGTGACGGGCCGCAATTGGCAGGCCGAAATCGGCGAATTCGATGTGAAATTGGACCGCCGCGGCCGCGTGATCGAGGTGCTCTCGGAACATATGTGCCAGGGCCTGCTGGAGGGATATCTGCTCACCGGACGGCACGGCGTCTTCACCTGTTACGAGGCGTTCATCCACATCGTCGACGCGATGTTCAACCAGCACGCGAAATGGCTGGACGCCAGTGGCGCGGTGCCGTGGCGCCGGCCCATTCCGAGCCTCAATTATCTGCTGACCTCTCATGTGTGGCGGCAGGATCACAACGGATTCACCCATCAGGACCCCGGTTTCCTCGATGTGGTGATGAACAAGCAGCCGTCGATCGTGCGCGTCTATCTGCCGCCGGACGCCAATACGCTGCTGTCGACCTACGACCATTGCCTGCGCTCCCGCCATTACGTGAACGTGGTGGTGGCCGGCAAACAGCCGCAGGCGGATTGGCTGTCGATCGAAGAGGCGAGGCTGCATTGTGCCCGCGGCGCCGGAATCTGGGAATGGGCCGGCCACAACGACGAGTCGGGCACGACACCCGATGTGGTGCTCGCCTGCGCCGGTGACATACCTACTCTGGAGACGCTGGCGGCCGCCGCCATTCTGCGAGAACGGCTGCCGCAGTTGCGCATTCGCGTGGTGAACGTGATCGATCTGATGCGGCTGCTGCCGGCGGACGAACATCCGCACGGCCTGCCCGATCGCGAATTCGACACCCTGTTCACCCGGGATCGGCCGATCATCTTCGCCTTCCACGGCTATCCCTGGCTGATCCACCGGCTCACCTATCGGCGCACCAACCACTCCGAGTTGCACGTGCGCGGATACAAGGAGAAGGGCACCACCACGACTCCGTTCGACATGGTGATGCTCAACGACCTCGACCGCTATCACCTGGTGATGGACGTGATCGACCGGGTTCCGGGGCTGGGCACCCAGGCGGCCGGCCTGCGCCAGGAAATGGCCGACGCCCGGTTGGCCGCGCGCATCTGGACGCGCGAGCACGGCGCCGATATTCCGGAGGTGGCCGACTGGCGCTGGCCGTACGGCCGATAACCCTCGTCGTACCCGTCGAACAGCGCGGGCGGCCGTTCGGAGTTAGGCTCCGCATGTGCCCGCCGGGACGGGGGTGCGAACGAGGAACGGAAATACCGCATGGAACTGCGCTCTACCCCCGCGGTGGTCCCCGCCGTGCCGCCTGTCGATCCGACGCCCGCGGGCACGGCATCGTTCACCTTGCATTTCACGGGTTATCTCTATGCCGTCGGATTGCGCGACGCCTTCGCCGATCTGATCGCACGCCACGAACAGTTGCGAACGGTATATCCGATGCCCGGCTCGAGTGCCGCGCCCCGGGTTTTGTCCGCGACCACCGCGGTGTTGCCGCGACTGGTGCCGACGCCGGTGCCCGCCGCCGAATTATCGGCGGCGATCACCGAATTCGTGGAGACGGAAACGGCGGCGCCACTGTCGGTTCCGGTGCGGGCGAGAACTTTCCGGCCGCTCGGCGACGCCGAGGAGATTCCGCAACATCTGCTGGTGGTGATTCTGCGGCGGGCCGCGGTCGACCGCGTATCGCCGGCCCGGCTAGCACGCGATCTCATGACCGCCTACGCCGCCCGCCGCCGCAATCTCATCCCGGCCTGGGACACGGGGCGCCCCACGCATCGGCTGACCGTCCACGAACTCCAGGGCGTACGGCTCATCGAAGCCGGCGGCGAGCGCTTCGCGGACACCTACCGCTGAACCTCAGCCGGCGGCGAGTACCTCGGTGAGCCGGTCCAGAAACGGCCGCTGACCGGCGACGATCTTCTCGCGAGCGAGTTCCGGTTCGAGCCACTCGACCCGATCGATCTCCGGGAACCTCTGCATCCGACCGGATCTCGGCGGCCACTGCATCTCGAAGGTGCCGGGGACCACCTGCTCCGGATCCAGGTCACCGGCCACGGCCCACACGGTGACCTGCTTGCGGGAACGACCGCTGCCGTACTGCGACTCCCCCAGCGCGATCCACTCGCCCTCGGGCACGGGCAGGCCCAGTTCCTCCGTAAACTCCCGCGCCGCGGCGGTCCGGGCATCCTCGGAATCCGGCTCGTACTCCCCCTTCGGCACCGACCAGGCGCCGGCATCCTTGCGTGCCCAGTACGGACCACCCATGTGCCCGAGCAGGACCTGCAGCCGCGGAGCCTGCCGGAACAGCAGAACGCCCGCACTGTATTTCGACGCCGTGGCCATGGTCGCAGTCTGCCGTACCGGACGGGGGTCGTGGCGGTACAGGGCCGCCACCGCCGCCCTGTACCGCCCGGATTACCGGGTCGGCGCCGTCAGGTCGTACACCTTGGTGCCGCCGACATCGGTGGCCGCGTAGGTACTCTCCACCCACTGGGCGATCCGGCTCGCCTCCGACGTCGCACCCGATCCCGGGCCGCGGCGCTCGGAACCGACGAAGTAGTGGATCCGTCCCTGTGCGACATCGGCACGGAATCGATCGAGGGTCGGGGACGGATCGCCGCCACCGAAGCCGCCGATCGGCATGACCGCGTAACCCGAATCGAGCTGCAGGTCCGCGGCACCCATCGAGCTGATGGCCGCGGCCGCCCACGTGTACCCGGCGCCGTTGTTCTTCAGCAGATCGATCAGCTGCTGATTCGTCCGCTGCCCCATACCCGGACCGGCCGGACGGTCGGCGGCACCGCGTTCCGTGGCACCGGGTCCGGCGGCCGCCGGGTCGCCCGGTCGCGACATCCGGCCCGGTTGTGCGGGAGATCGGTTGGCGCCGGCCGAATCCGAGCCGTCGTCCGCCGGCCCGCCGCCGGGCCCCGCCGGGGCACATCCGCTCGGCCCGGCGGGACCACACGCGCCGGCCGGCCCGTTCGGTCCGAAACCGAATCCGAAGCCACCGCTGGTCTTCGGTCCGGCGAGGACGATGCCGCCGTTGTGGGCGGAGGCGATGGTCTGGGTCGAATAGGCCACCGGTGCGGCGATCGCGACGAGCACCGCGAGAACGGCCGTCCAGGCCGCCGTCCGGCGCGGCTGCGGTATCACCAGCGCGACGGTCGCGACCGCGCCCGCCACGCCGACGATCCACCGCAACCACGGCACGAAATCCGGAGTGCGATCGAGCACGATCACCGCTGTGACCGTGGTCAGCGCGGTGGCCGCGGCCAGCACGACGCGGACGCCGAGCCGATCACGCTGCCGCCACAGCACCACCGCCCCGATCGCGGCCGCGCCGGCGACACCGGGTGCCAGGGCGACGGTGTAGTACTGGTGGAAGATTCCCTTCATGAAGCTGAACACCAGGGCGGTGACCAGCGCCCAGCCGCCCCACAGCAGCAGTGCGGCGCGCCGGGTATCGGTGCGGGACGTCTTGCCGCACAGCACGACAGCCGCGACGCACAGGATCAGCGCCGCCGGAATCAACCAGGCGATCTGACCGCCGACCGTCTCGCTGAACAGTCGCGTGATCCCGGCCTCCGAACCGAACGACGGCCCGTGGCCGCGGCCGCCGGGTCCGGGCGGACCGCCGAACCCACCGCCGGAATCAACCCCGAGTCGCTGCAGCCCGTTGTAGCCGAGGGTCAGCTCGATGATCGAATTGTGTTTCGAACCACCGAAGTACGGCCGTGAATCGGCCGGCCACAACTGCGCGACCAGCACCCACCAGCCGGCGCCGACCACCACCGCGGCTCCGGCGGCCAGCAACTGCAGCAAGCGCTTACCCAGCCGGGGCGGCCCGGCGAACAGATAGGTCAGCGCCAGCGCGGGCACGACCAGCAGCACCTGCAACTGCTTGGCCAGGAATCCGAGTCCGACGAAGCCGCCGCACAGCAGCAGCCAGCGCCACCGGCCGTCCTCCAGGGCACGCGTCATCGCCCATACGGCGGCGATCATCAGCAGAACCAGCAGCGCGTCCGGGTTGTTGTAGCGGAACATCAGCGTGGCCACCGGCGTCACCGCCAGCGCGAGCCCGCCGAGCAACCCGGCGCCGGGGCCGAAGGTCCGGCGTAGCGTCGACCAGAGCAGGGCGACCGCGGCGACCGCGATCAGCACCTGCGGGATCAGCATGCTCCAGCTGTTCATCCCGAAGAGTCGGGCCGAGATCTCCATCGGCCACAGCGACGCCGGCGTCTTGTCGACGGTGATCGAATTGCCCCAGTCCGAGGAACCGAAGAAGAACGCCTTCCACGATTTCGCCCCGGACTGCACCGCGGCGGCATAGAAGGAATTGGCCCAGCCGTTCGCGCTCAGATTCCACAGATAGGCGATCGCGGTGCCGCCCAGCAGCGCGGCTAGTCCCAGATACTCCCACGGCAGGCTCCGGGTCCCGCCCCGGCCGGGCGTCGCCACCCCGTCCGCGGGGCGGCCGGGCGCGATAGCAGTTTCGGTCATGGCTGCCATGATGGTCGGCCGTGCCCCCGCTGTGCTGGGACGCCGCTGGGAGAAACCTGTGAACCCGCCCCGTGACATCCCCCGCCGCCCGGTCATCAACACCGGTTGTCGAGGAGAGAACCGTCACCCTCGCGCGATGGGGGAGAAACGGCCCCGACGGGATAGTCTTAACCGGGAGTATCGGTTATTCGTACTCCCTCCGTCGTGGATGTCTACTCTTCGCGTCGGCCACCCAGCGGTCAGCCTTCGTGCGGGCCACGAAGCTCAGCGTCGCTGCAACCGCGGCTCCGCTGCCAACCCAGCGCCGCTGCGGTTCACCTCTGCTGCTCGAAAGGCACCACGACTACTCATGACGACTCGTTCATCGACGCCTGCCGCCACCTTCGACACTCTCGGCGTCGGCGCGCCCCTGTTGCGCGCGCTGGCCGCGCAGGGTTTCAGCGCACCGTTGCCGATTCAGGCCGCTACGCTTCCGGACACGCTGGCCGGCCGCGATGTGCTCGCTCGCGGGCGTACCGGCAGCGGTAAGACCCTCGCCTTCTCGATTCCCATGGTCGACCGGCTGCACCGGCTCGGTCACCGGCGCCTCCCGGGCCGCCCCGCGGGTCTGGTGCTGGCGCCCACCCGCGAGCTCGCCACTCAGATCGCGGCGACTCTCGAACCGCTGACCGATGCGTGCGAGTTGCGGGTGGTGACGGTGTTCGGTGGCGTGCCGCAGGCCCGGCAGGTCCGCGAATTGCGTTCGGGCGCGGATATCGTCGTCGCCTGCCCGGGCCGCCTGGAGGATCTGATCAAACAGGGCCTGGTCGCCCTGGACGAGGTGCGGATCACCGTGTTGGACGAGGCCGACCACATGGCCGATCTCGGCTTCCTGCCCGGTGTCACCCGAATCCTCGCCGCGACCCCGGCCGACGGTCAGCGGATGCTGTTCTCCGCCACCCTGGATAACGGGGTGAACAAGCTGGTGCAGCGCTTTCTGCGAAACCCGTTGTCACACACCGTCGACGAGGCCCACTCCCCGGTGCCCGCGATGACCCACCACGTCTTCGAGATCGGCGACAGCGAGGCCAAGCGCGAACTGGTCCACACCCTCGCCTCCGGAACCGGGCGGCGAATTCTGTTCATGCGCACCAAACATCACGCGCGACGGCTGGCCAAGCAGCTCACCACCGCCGGAATTCCGGCCGCCGATCTGCACGGCAATCTGTCGCAGGTCGCACGCGACCGCAATCTGGCGGCCTTCGCCGACGGCACCACACGCGTGCTGGTCGCGACCGATATCGCCGCCCGCGGCGTCCACGTCGACGACGTCGAACTCGTCGTGCACGTCGATCCGCCCGCCGAGCACAAGGCCTACCTGCACCGCTCCGGGCGCACCGCCCGCGCCGGCAGCAGCGGCGACGTGGTGACGATCATGCTGCCGGAACAGCGCAAGGACGTCGCGGTCCTGCTGCGCAAGGCCGGACTCGACGTCCGCCCGCAACAGGTGCGTCCGGATTCCGCTCAGGTCACCGCACTGGTCGGCACGGTCGCCGCGCCGGTGGCTCCCACCGCCTCGAAACCCGGACGCGCCGAACAGAATTCACGCCGTCCCGCCTCGGGCGCCGACAGCCCGTCTCGCAGGCCGAGGCGGAGCCGCGGCCCGGCGGCGCGGAGCGAACGCCGCGAATCCGCGAACCACAGCGCCGCGACGGTATCCGCGGGCCGCACGGCAGCCGGACGCCACCGATCCGGGCACGACGGCGACCGAATGACGACGGCCACCACGGATACCGCGGCCGGCGGCCGAACCACGGCAGCGCGAAACCGGCGCACCACCGTCGGCGAGCGCCCGGCCGCATCGGACAACGGACGCGCGGGCGCGCGCACGGGTCGCGGACACCGGGGCACCGCCGACGTGCCCGCCCGCACAGGTGGCAAACCCGCGCGTGAACGCACGGCGGCGGCCCCCGGCCGGACCGAGCGCGGCTCGTCCGCCCGCTCGACCGGCGGAACGAAACATGTTCAGGCGCATGCTCGTTCGGCCGGATCACCGCGGCCGGCGCGCGGCAATCGATAAGGAACTTCCACCGACCGGCGGTCCCGGCAGGCGAGCGCTCACCCATCCGGGTGAACGTCGCGGCCGGGACGCCGCCGGCGGGTTCGGTGATCCTCGACCGGCTATCCGGTCAGTTTCAATCCCACGACGCTCGCAACGATCAACAGCAGCAGAGCGATCTTCACCAGCGACGCTTGTTCGGTCCCGGTGACCATCGCGTACAGCACGGTGAGCGCGGCCCCGATGCCTACCCACACCGCGTAGGAGGTGCCCACGGGCAGAGTGCGCATCGCATAGGCGAGACCCGACATCGAGGCCACCAGCGCAGCCGCGAAGACGACCGACGGCACGATGCGGGTGAAGCCGTGTGATTTCCCCAGCGCGGTGGCCCAGACGGCCTCGAAGACTCCGGACAGCACCAATACGATCCAGGCCATAGCCGGCATTCCCTTCGGAAATACCGTCTTGTCGGGGTCCGGGTACGGTTGCGATCGTCCGGTCGGCCGCAGAACGCGGCCTCACAATTCCAGCGCCCACGACCGGGCGAAAATTCCCGGTCGTCCGTGGTCGGGATGACAGGATTTGAACCTGCGACCCTCCGCTCCCAAAGCGGATGCGCTACCAAGCTGCGCTACATCCCGTTTCCGTCCAGCGGCTCCGCTGGCGCCTCCCGATGGACGGGATCCGGCGGCCGGGGATTGCCGACAATCCCCTCATCGGAGCGGGTGACGGGAATCGAACCCGCACCATCAGCTTGGAAGGCTGAGGTTCTACCATTGAACTACACCCGCAGGCATACGACACCAATGGGATCGCCACGATGTCGTCTGCGTGTAGGACTGTACCGAACTTCACTTCCGGAATGCCAATCGCACACCCGGTTTTCGCACGGCGCGTCCGCCGGACTGCGCACCGGCGCTCCCGGCTCCCTCCGCAGCCGGCCCACAGCGACTGCACAGCAACCGCGTCGGCCGGTCGAGGTGGCGCCTTCCGAGCGTTCACGGCACGACCGCCGTCACCGCCGAAGGCAAGGTCGCCACCGGCGGTCGGGCGCACCCATCCGCCGCCGCCTGTTCCCACACCTGGGCACAACCCGGTGCCGCAGCGACCCCCACGCGCAGGCGGAGCATCGAACGTTCACTCCACGACCGAACCTCGCCAGCTCGCTGTGATACTCGTCACCAGCGACTCGCCGCCGCCGCTCGATCCGGTGCGATGTCGAGCCCTCTGGCCTGCGATAAGAACGATTCGCGAAGACGCGCCCACCCGCGGGTGAACGTCGGCGCCAACACACCGGGCGCGACACGCTGGGGCAAGGTGTAACGCCGCAGGCCCGGCGTCGATCACACTGCCGATCGCCATTCGCGACGTATCGGAACAGGTTGTAAAACAGCGTTTTTCGGTGCCGAGTGGCTTGCTAGGATCCTTTTTGCCGGACGGGGGTATCTGGAAAGGGGGCGGTGAGCGTGCGCCGAAGGTGTACTCGACCGCGAAGCAGTGAGCGCGTTCCGGAGGGCGTGACCGGCCGGAGCGCCGGCGTCGACGACGTCTGCGCGAGGTGATCGGCGATGCCTGCCGAACTCGACACGCAGACCGCCGCCATCGTGGCGGCGACGACACGGGACTGGGTTCGTGCCGTCTATCCCGGCAGCGGGCTGACAGTCGGTCCGGAACACCTCGAGCAGGTGTTCGCGGCCATCGTCGACGAATTGTTGAATCTTGCACAGTCCGAACCGTTTCCGGTATCCGCCGCCCGCGCGATCGGGCGACGGCTGGCCGAGGCGCCCCTCGACCGCACCCGCATGCTCGCTCCTGCCACCAGAGCGCTGCTGGGCTTCGCGCCGGGTGATTCCGGCTCCCTGGTGGCGACCCGGTGGCCGTTCGTGGCCAGCCATGCCATCGACAGCTATGCCGAGGCCCTACAGCAGCGCGCCCTGGCCCAGCAGGAGCGGAATCTGACGGCGGCGGTTTCGGTGCGAGTGCAGGAGATCGCCGCGCTGCAGGACCGGCTGCGGCACGAGGCGACGCACGACGCGCTCACCGACCTCGCCAACCGCTCCCTGCTGCAGGAGCGGGTGCGGCTGATGGCCACCGACCACACCCGCGGTGTCGGCTTGCTGCTGATCGATCTGGACGATTTCAAGCAGATCAACGACGGCTACGGCCATTCCGTCGGCGACGAGGTGCTGGTGGAGATCTCGCGGCGGCTGCGGGCGGCCTGCCCGGACGAAACGGTCGTATGCCGCTACGGCGGCGACGAATTCGTCATCGCCCTGCCCGCCCGCCGCAATACGCTCGCCGAGGTGGCGATGCGCGTGCTGACCGCCCTGCACGATCCGGTGCCGACCGATGCCGGGCCGGTGCCGGTGTCCGCGAGCGTCGGCACGGCGTTCTCCCCGCCCGGACGTCCGTGCGACTTCTCCGATCTGCTGCGCAGCGCGGACCGGGCGATGTATTCGGCCAAGACGGCCGGCAAGCGGCAGTTCGCACTGTCCGAACTGAGCGATTCCGACGGCGAGCCGGGCGGTTACGGCGCCGCCCGACTCGACTACGACGCGGCCGTCGCAGGCTGAGAGCAAGCCTCGGGCAAACCGTCGACGCGTACCCTGGTCGATGTGTGGCTCCTGCTGATTCTTCTGGTCGTCGTGCTGATCGCGTTCGTCGCGATGGCGGTCGCGGGGCGTTCGAACCAACGCACCCGGGAGAACAACCAACTCGCCGACGCGAAGGCCGATGCCCGCCGGTTGACCGAACGCCTCGGCGGCCAGGTCTACAACCTCACGGGGACCGATCAGGCCTCCAAGCAGGCGCTCGCGGATGCGGGTGAACGGCTCAACGCCGCCGGCTCGCAGATCGATCAGGCCACCACCGTCACCCAGGCGCGGCTGGCCAAGGAAACCGCGATCGAGGGCCTGTACTACGTGCGCGCGGCGCGGACCGCGATGAATCTCGACCCCGGCCCACCGGTCCCCGAACTGGACGGGCAGCGGTCCGCCGGACGCGTCACCGAGGACCGCACCGTCGACTTCGACGGCCGCCGCATCGAGGCATCGCCCACACCCTCCCCGCAAACTCCGAACTACTACCCGGGCGGCCGGGTCGCCGGTCGTCCGGTGCCGGCCGGCTGGTACTCCGAGCCGTGGTGGAAGACCGCACTGGTGGCCGGTGCCTGGGGCGTGGGCTCGGTGCTGCTGTTCGACGCGCTGTTCGGCGGCATGCACGGCGTCGGTTACGGCGCGGCCGGCTTCGAAAACGGTTACGGCGCAGGGTATGACGCCGGATTCGACGCGGGGCAGGACGCCGGTCAGGATCCCGGGCAAGGCTTCGACGGCGGTGACCAGGGCGGATACGACACCGCCGGATACGACGGCGGCGGCTACGACCAGCGCGGCGGGTACGACGGCGGCGGCTTCGATGGGGGCGGCTTCTTCGACGGCGGGGGA